>CAYZKP010000010.1:0-12839 GCA_964479245.1 uncultured Candidatus Saccharibacteria bacterium
TCGTCGCTGTAGGCATGGGGTTGCGGCGCCGGCCTTTCTTTAAAAGATTTTTTAATTGAAGGCTTCTCACCGTTTTCACGTGGCGATTTTGATGGAAAAATAACGTCTTGAAATGATTTTTTTGACATGCCTTGTAGCTGTTAGCTGTTAGAAATTTTTAATTATTTTTTCTAAAAGTTATAAGCTAATAGTTGATTTTATTATACCACACCAATCTTCCTATTCAAAAACAGTGCTGCAATAGCTATAAATGAATCCTTGGGAACTCCCGGATAAAAAGAGCAGTAAGAAGATAATGTTTCTCCGGTTAACACAACGGGAGAAAAATGTTTCGCTACGTTGGCCGCGGAGCGCATAGATTCTGATTTGACAACACGAGCAAACCACTCGGCGTAGGGGCTATCGGCAGTTAAAAAAACCGTTGAAGGAAGAGGAGACCCCACTGCAATTGTTTCAAGCTGAGAGGCAATATCGGCGACCCACCTTTTTTCTAAGCCCTGAAGCACTGTTCGTACTTTGTTTTCTTGTGCAGAAACCAGCCGCCTGTTAAAAAATCTCTGAAGAGTGGACCCGCTCTCTGCCGCGGTCATGTGAAGCCGCTCACAGAGAAATCTTACTGCGGTATTTGTGCCAATCGGTATTGAGCGCACCTCAAGTAATTTTCCATCGCGGATAACAGCGATATCGGTAATCTCTCCACTCACATCACACAATATAAAATGTGGTGTGGTGTGCCATATGTCTCGAACAGTAGTGAAAAAAGAAAATATAAATGACGCGAATCGCTGTTCGCTGTGAGGAAATGTTTTATCAGAAATATCTTTTAATGCGCGTACGAAATCAGTCGGAGCAGAGGAAGTAAAAAGTGTTATGGAGAGATCCTGCGCCATCTTCCCCAGAGGATCAGTGGTTTTATACGTGTTGAGCTCCGCCTCAAGAATATCCCCTTCAATGAGTTCATGGCTGTGACGCACATTCCCGGTTATCTCCGTTGGTTTATGCATTTTTAAAAATTCAGAAAATTCGTGCTGTACAATATCGGCCAAAAGTTTTGCTTCAACAAGAAAAGGTTGTGTTTCTTTTTTGCGCGCAGTCCTAATTTGGGAGATATGCCAGGGACTTGCGAGCGTGAAAAATGTAAGGTCGGGAATAATATCTTTAAAATAAGTAAACCGCGCATGTGGAAACCCTTCTTTAAAAATATCAAACAACACGTCAGTGAGAGCTTTTTTCAGCTCAAAAAGTAAATCAGCCGCTTTTGGTTTTTTAAGTAGGCGTATATTTCTCCTGCTTATGTACAAAATCTCCGGTCTCTCTATTTTAGAAAACCTGACAAGTCCCGCGCCGACGCTTCGATTCCCTACATCAACAACAACTGCCAATTTTCCACGATCTTGTTTCCGTTTAAAAAAGAAAAAACTCATATTTATATTATACTACGCATTTTTACATTACAGAGAATCTTTGTTTTCCACATATTACTATAGATTTAAATACATCGGAACTTGCCCCGAGAAACCTTTATTAAAGAACGAACCCCGCAACTTTACTCTAATTGTTGCGAGGTCCAAGTTTGTCGATTTTCCCACGTCTTCATTTTACATGCAGTCGGCGGAGCTCGGAGGCTCGAAGAGGGCGCTGAAGCAGAAGGCAGTGAGAAAGATGAGGCTGACGTAACCAGCAACGCCGGAGCGAGCGACAAGGGCGATGACGCCAGCGACGACAAAAGCAAGAAAAAAGATACCCCTGACCACACTCCTTGTTCTCAACGAGTTCTTCCATTTCTCATACATGGCGAATCCTTTCATTCCTTTGGGTTGCATGCGAAAGTTACTTATTAAAGTATAGCAAACATATACTTATTTGTCAAGCATTCAAGAAGATACTATTTGTATGCTTCATTACTGGAACGCATCAATAATTGGAACAATGTTACCCGCAAAAATACTTTCTATATTGTGCCAGCTCTCTTTAATGCGGTGGTCAGTTACCCTATCTTGAAGGATGTTGTATGTCCGTATTTTCTCCGACCTGTCGCCTGTCCCTATTTGTTCTTTGCGTTCCGCCGCGATTTTTTTATTTTCCGCTTCTTCTATCTGCTGTTGTATCTTCGCCGCAAGAATAGAGAGCGCGCGATCTCTGTTTTTTTGCTGACTGCGTTCGTTTGTTGAACGGATAACAATCCCTGTTGGTTTATGAAGAAGCCTCACCGCTGTCTCCACCTTGTTCACGTTCTGCCCCCCAGGACCGCCACCACGAGAAAATGTTATTTCAACATCAGCGGGATTAATTTCTATTTTTGTGTTTTCTCGTACCGGAAGTACCGCAACAGAGGCGGTTGAGGTATGCACTCTGCCCGATTTTTCTGTTGCAGGCACCCTCTGAATGCGATGCACCCCCGTTTCATAACGTAATTTTTTGTACACATCTTTTCCCTTAATTTCAAACGATCCGTCCTTAAGTCCTCCGAGGTCACTTTCGGCGGTATCAATTTTTCTGAACGACCACCCTTCTTTTGCGGAATATTTTTCATACATCAAAGCAAGCTGTGCCGCAAAAAGGGATGCCTCCTCCCCTCCCGCGCCCGCGCGAATTTCAAGAATCACTTCACGAGGAAAAGCATCATCCTTTTTTTCTGACTCTAAAATTACATCCATGCGCGCGAGAAGCTCTTTTTTTTCTTGCTCATTTTTTTCAATATCCTCTTTTGCAAGTTGAGAAAGCGCGGGGTCGATGTCAACCATGCGCATAAGCTCAACACCCTTTTGTGTAAGGTGTTCATATTCTTCCGCGAGGTACGCGGTTTTCTTATTTTTTTTGTATTTCTCTATATCCATATTCATGTGCGTAAACGCCAGCCAATTTTAAAAAGATACCCGACTAAAAAGCCTAATGCAAGAACAAGAGATATGATAAGCGCATAGCCCGCAACATAATGCGACTCTCTAATTCCCAACATTCCATACCGGATACCGTCGACAAAATAAAAAAACGGATTGAAATAGGCAATGAATTGAAGTTTCTGCGGAAGCATGGTGACCGAATAGAAAACTCCTCCAAGAAAACTAAATGGCATGATAACAAACGTGTTGAGTACGTTTAACTGCTCAAACCCATTAGCCCACAATCCGACAAGCATCCCTAGAAAAGCAAATATCGCAGAAACAAAAAAAAGGTAAAACAAAAATGCGCCAACGTGTTCCATGTTCGCCGCGCCAAAAAATATCGCGATAACAAAAATTCCCACTCCAACGACAATGGCGCGGAGAATGGCACCCGTCGCAAAGCCGATAATCATTTCAAAATGCGAGAGCGGGGCGACAAGAATTTCCTCAATGCTTTTAAGAAAGCGTGCAAAATACACGGAAGAGGAGCTGTGCGCAAAGGCAGAGGATATGACACTCATCATGAGCACCCCGGGAAGCACAAAATCAATATAAGAAACTCCCGCAATCGTACTTATTCTCTGTCCGACGACAAATCCGAAAATAAAAATATATAAGATCGCGGAAATCCACGGAGTGATGAGCGTCTGAATCGCGACACGAAATGTCCGCTCTATTTCTCGTCGTATAAGTGTATATAAACCTATCCAATTAAACATATAATTAAAATCCCTCTCCTCTAGTAATAATGAGGTATTTGTCTTCTAGCTTTTTACCATCTTTTATAAAATCTTCTTTTGCGCCAAGGGCGGCGATATTTCCTTTATGAATAATCGCGATACGATTACACAACAATTCTACCTCCTCGAGATAATGAGAGGTTAAGATGATTGTTTTCCCTTTTTTATTTAATTCGGTAAGAAATTTCCAGAGCGCGTGCCGTAGTTCAACATCAACTCCCGCCGTCGGTTCATCAAGAATAAGAAGCTCCGGATCATGGATAAGCGCTCGCGCGAGCATCACGCGGCGTTTAAAACCGCCTGAGAGTTCTCGAAATGACTTGTTTCTGTATTCCGTAAGTTGAAAATCATGCAATAGTTTTTCTATTTGACGCTCGCGTTCTTTTTTCCTCATTCCATAATAGCCGCCAACATAATCCAGATGTTTCCACACGGGAGCAAAAAAATCCACGTTAAATTCTTGCGGAGAAAGCCCGACTTTTTTTCTGGCTTCTCTATAATTTTTTACGACGTCAATACCACACACCTGTATTGACCCTTCCGTAAATTTCGCGATCCCCGTGATGGAGTGGATGGTCGTTGTTTTCCCTGCGCCATTCGGACCCAAGAAGCCGAAAAATTCTCCCTTTTCAACAGTAAGAGAAATACCGTCTACAGCGACGGCTTTTCCATATGATTTTCTTAGATTTTTAATTTCTAGCGCATGCATATATAATAGTGTATCATTTTTCAGTCTTCTGCCGCATAAAATATTTGTTTTTTATCCGTCTACCAATAGTGAGAATTATCGCGACAGGAAAACTTGAAGCCGCAATTATTCCAAAAATATTACTTAACTCTCTAAAATGCCCGAGAGTGATGACATTAAAAACAATAGAAACAAACCACAAAAATCCGCTTACGAGAAATATTATTAACCCCCAAAACAAAAAACTTTTTTTCATATTATTTCCATAATACTTTTCACTCTTTTCAGCAACATTCTCACATTCTTGAGAATGTGAGAATGTCGTTTGTCTGTAACTTTTTTGTTCATTGGGTATTCCGAATGAATTTTAACCATAGTTTCTTGAAAAATGGCATTGTGAAAGTTGAAAGCATAAATGCCACCGCGGGCACCACCGCATTAAGCCATGGCCGTGAAATATCAATCGCCCACATATATACTCCGATTGCGAGATACGTGAATACAGTTAACAAAATTTTCCTTGTGGAGCTTGTTTCCCACGCCTTATCCGTTTCAACACCCTTGTTTCTTTCTTCAATTTTTTGTATTCTCTGCTCTAAACTTTCCATAATAGTTTTCGAATTTATTTCTGTTCCTGCAAGATTTCTGGAATTTTTTCTCGAGGAATGATTCTCACTCTGACTTTTTTTGAGCCAGATTCATAAGCCTTCACTAATCTATGAAGACCATCTAATATCAACCATCTTCCTTTGTTTTCCATAAGATCAATGGGGTACGACAAATCTGCCCCCTCAACCTTTTTCCGATGTTCTGCGGTACCTTTCTTATGCTCCAAAACCTCTTGGGGTGTAAGGTTATAATCATTCGTATCGTCTTTTTCCCAGAATGGGATCTCAAAATGCCATATCAAATCTTCTATATTCATTTCAGTAATTGGGACATTCAATTTCCAGACCTTTTCTGAATCCCAGTGAAAATCAAAACCTACTTCTTGAATTATTTTGGGAAGTTTATTTTCCATGTTATTTGTTACAAGTTCTGTGCGAATTATTTTATCCAATATCTTCGTTTGAGTTTGCCATTATAATTTACCTTGTTTTCTAGAATACCACCGTTCTTTTCAATTATCTTCCAAGATCCAATATTAGTATCATCACAAGTTATTAATATCGGATCAATTCCAAGACCTTTTGCAAACGGTAGAGCTAATTCTAATATTTTTGTCCCATACCCCATCTTTCTCTTTGGGGGACGTATTTTATAACCAATGTGTCCGCCTTCTTGAGATAATTTTTCAGTTAAATAATGGCGTATAGAAACCTGTCCGACAAACTCATCTTCATCAACGAGCCACAATGTAGAAGCTGGAATATATCCTTCTTTCAAACCAATGCCTCTCTCTTGATTTTCAAGGTTGAGTAATAATTTATCAAAGTTATTTTCTAGATCTTGTGTATTGAGATCTGCGTCTATGCCTTCTTGCTGAAACTCTTTTACGGCTTGAATAAAACTATCCTTATATTTTATTGATGGCCTTATAAGTTGAATCATATTCCTATTGCCCGTGACACTTTTTATATTTTTTTCCTGACCCGCACGGACATGGATCGTTGCGGCCGACCTTGTCTCCTTCGGTATTTTTGGGTTTAGCGGAAACAGCCGGTTTTTGAGACGCTACAGATTCAGTATCGCCGTGAGTTGCGGAGATTTCTTTTATATCAACCTCACGTTCTTTTTCCACATGTGAGGCAATGCCTGCATCAATCGTTTTAATGAGAGATAACACTTGCATATCAATCGCTACTCGCATTTCCCGAAAAAGCCGAAGCCCTTCTTTTTTATATTCCACAAGCGGGTCACGCTGGCCATACGCACGCAAATTTACACTCCCCCGCAAGTATTCCATCGTCTCTAAATGTTCCATCCAAAATAAATCAATGGCACGAATTGCGATCTCCGAAACAGCTTTAAAGAATAATTCGTCTCCAAGCTGTTGCTTTTTTTCTTCTATATGTACGCCCACTTCTTCATCAATGCTTTTCAAATGCTCTACAAATTTATAAAGCGCGTTCTTATCTCCGAGAAGCATGTTGCGGCGAAGCGTGTAAATAATTTTTCGCTGGTGATTTAACACATCATCATACTCAAGCACGTGCTTTCTCGCATCAAAATGAAACCCCTCAATCTTACTCTGCGCTGTTTCAAGCGCGCGAGTAATAATTCTGTTTTCAATCGGCTGATCCTCGGGGATTCCAAATCGCCCCATCATTTTTTTAATCACGTCAGAGGCAAACACACGCATGAGTGAATCCTCAAGCGAAAGAAAAAATTGTGTCTCTCCAGGATCCCCCTGCCTGCCACAACGTCCGCGAAGCTGATTGTCAATACGCCGTGCTTCGTGCCGTTCCGTACCAATGACAAAAAGTCCTCCTGATTTTTTAATTTCCTCTTGCACGCGTGGATCTGGCGGATTGCCCGAGAGCACGATGTCCACACCGCGACCCGCCATGTTTGTCGCAATCGTGACGCCGCCCTTTTTCCCCGCTTGAGCGATAATACCACCCTCTTGTTCATGATTTTTTGCATTCAAGACTTCGTGGGCAATACCCGCCTGTTTCAGGCGGTCACTTAACAATTCATTTTTTTCTATAGAAACCGTACCAACGAGTACCGGCTGGCCTTTTTCGTGGAGCGCCTTCACCTTTGTAACAATCGCATTATATTTCCCGTTTTCCGTCTGGAAAATAAGATCATCAAGGTCTACGCGCGCGTTTGGTCGGTGTGTGGGAATCGGAATGACCGGCAAATTGTACACGCGAGCAAATTCCTCTGCACTTGTATGAGCAGTACCCGTCATGCCCGCAAGTTTTTCATACAGTCTGAAATAATTTTGAAACGTAATTGAAGCAACCGTACGCGACTCTTTTTGCACCGGCAATCCTTCTTTCGCCTCAATCGCCTGGTGAAGCCCCTCTGACCATCGTCTGCCCGGCTGAAGCCGCCCGGTAAATTCATCAACAATCACAATGCCTTCATCCTTGATCACGTACTCTTTATCTTTCTGAAACAACGCCTTAGCGCGAATCGCATTTTCAAGATGGTGCACATACTTAATCCCTTTTTCGGTATATATATTTTGAACATCAAGCATTTTTTCCGCCTTCGTAATGCCGGCGTCCGTGAGAGACGTCGCGCGCAGTTTTTCATCAACGGTAAAATCGGCACCACTATGCATTCCGCTTGCAATGCGCGCAAATGTATAATACAAACTTGCAGGTTCAGGTGAAGGAGCGGAAATAATAAGCGGTGTCCGCGCTTCGTCAATCAAAATAGAGTCTATTTCATCAACAATCGCGTATGAAAAAGAACGCTGCACCAGTTCAGCGGGAGTATACGCGAGGTTGTCGCGAAGATAATCAAAAGCGAATTCGTTGTTGGTTCCGTATGTAATATCGGCGTCATACGCTTCTTTGCGCGTACAAGGACGCAAAAACTCGTGTACTACCTTGAATGCTCCGAGCGTATCGCGTGTTGCGTCGGCTTCCGTGTGTTTAGGGTCATACAGATATGATTCATTGTTTGTATTTATAACACCAACACGCATTCCGAGCGCATCATAAATTTGTCCCATCCATACCGCGTCTCTGCGCGCCAAGTAGTCATTGACGGTAACGACGTGCACCCCTTTCCCCGATAGGGCGTTAAGATACGCCGGCAGTGTCGCAACAAGCGTTTTGCCTTCACCGGTTTTCATCTCTGAAATGTTTCTCTCGTGAAGCACAATCCCTCCCAAAATTTGTACGTCAAAATGCCGCTGCCCTAGTGTGCGTCTTGCGGCTTCACGAACCACCGCAAACGCCTCAGGCAGAAGCTCGTCAAGTGTTGCGTTGTTGTTGACTTTCTCTTTAAAATATGTTGTTTTGTCGGCAAGTTCAGCGTCAGAAAGACCTTGTAACGCCCCTTCAAAATCATTAACTTTCTTGACAAGCGGATTTAAACCTTTAATAGTCCGCTCTTCATGTGAAAACCATTTCTTGAAAAACATAATTCCTTATACTACCATAAAATGACCAAGTCCCGCTTAGAGCGGGACTCGGCTAAAAAACCTGTAAGGAGAAAAGGCTATTTCCTACGACCAGACTTTCTCTTCTTCGCGGGTTTTTTTGATTTTCTTTTTTTCATTGAGATTTTTCTTCACGTGCAATTTCTAAAATTTTAAAAAATTTAAAAATGCAGTGAGATTTTTAAAAACAATCGACCTAACGCAATTATATCATACGCTACAAAAGAAAACAAGAAAAATTTTATAAAAGTTGTGCACAAGAAATAAATTGTAGAAAAGAAAAAAATTTTTACTATATTCTACTTACTACTCACGACTATCTAAATTAAATTTGCCCACAAAAGAAATTTCAAATTCAATCGCAAGCCCCGTATGCCGCTTTACCTCTCTCCGTATCTCTTCCGCAAGTTCTCTCACCGATGCAGCATTGCCACCGCCAAAATTCACAAGCACAAGCGCGTGTTTGTCATACACCCCCACACCATCTTTCACAAATCCCTTTTTATTGACCACGTGTTCAATGATCCACGCAAGTGGCACCTTAACATTTCCATTTGGTAATATATGCCCCGGTAACCCACGATAAATATGTGAAAGGGCAAGAAATTTTTCTTTGGAAATAATAGGGTTTTTAAAGAATGAGCCAACTGTTCCTACGGCGGCGATATCGGGAAGTTTTTGAGAGCGAATATCGACAATAACATTCCGTATGTCTGCGGGAGACAGTGTGTCTTCTTTTATTCCTCGTTTTGTTATGTGTTCCGCAACATCTGTATAGGAAAGATTCGGCTGTTTATTTTTCTCAAACATAAACCCAACACGCGTGATGATAAGGAGTTTGCCTTTGTCTTGTTTAAACATGCTGTCGCGATATGAAAATAAGCATGCATCGCGCGACATTGTTTCAACTTCTCCCGTCTTTCCGTTAAATACTTCAACTGTGGTAATGAAATCCTTGACCTCAACTCCATACGCGCCGATATTTTGAACGGGCGCACCACCAACGGTTCCCGGAATCGCTGAAAGGTTTTCAATACCAAAAATATTCCGCAAAACAATCTTTTGCACGAAAGCGTCCCACGATTCCCCTGCTCCCACCATACATTCAAGCGATCCTTCGTGTTCTTTATATTGAATACCGCGAACATCGGGACGTAACACAAGTCCGTCAAATCCATCATCAGAAATCACGATATTTGAGCCTCCTCCTAAAATAAAAAGAGGCGCCCTTCGTTCTTTTGCAAACGAAAGCGCTTTTGCTATATCGGCAATATTTTTGGCAGAATAAAAATACCGCGCCGGCCCGCCAACGCGCATAGTCGCAAGCCCTTTAAGCGGTATATGTTCTTGTAATTGGTTACGCACAGTAGTGACCGGCGGGTGCGAGCTCCGAAACAAATGTCTTGTATGAGTGCCGCCGCCGGTCGCTACTATGCGCGTAATTACTTTTAGTATACCACAAAGAGCATTTTCCCCTCGCAATTATGAGACATCCCTGTGTGTCTTGTATAAAAACGCGACTTTTCCATTATACGTTTCAAGAACATGAATCACTTGCTCAAAAATCTCTTCTGATGTAAGCACGTCCTTTTCATCAACCCATGCGTCAATCGTAGCAGTAACCTTTTCGCAGAGTGTCTCGGCCTCTTCTTTTTTAAGATTAGCGTTAAGCGATGCTGCATAACAAGAAGCATAGACTTTGTGATTGTCATATGGCTCTTTATGCCCTTCGCGTCGTTTTACGATATGGGTGTGCATAAAAATTTTGAATTTAAAATTGCAAATTTCAGATTTAATATTAAATTTTCAATTTACAATTTGCAATCTAAAATCAACCGAAGTTGATGGTTCCGTTAGCTATTAATATAAGAAGCCAACCGAGCACAATAAGCAAAAGCCCGATAGAGAGCCGCATTACTCCGCGCCCTTCTTGTTTCCACTTTTTTAACCCCTGAATTTCCATTCCACCCGCAACAAGAAAAAGCATTATAATCAGTGGAAATACAAATATTATATTGTATATAACAAGCATTAAAAATGCATTGAAGTCAAAGGATTGGGCTAAAATGGTAATAATCGCAAGATAGGGCGCGCCGGTGCACGGGAGTTCAACAGCGGAAACAAACACTCCAAGAAACAGTACTCCAGGCACTGTTGCCTCTTGCGCATAGAGATGAATTTTTTTGACAACTGAAGAAGGAATCGCGAGACTAAACCATCTGCCATACCAAAAGTAATCTTTCACTTCAATAAGACCCGCAATAATAATCAGGAACCCAACAATAATTGAAAGATACAATGTCAACACTAGCGGAATTTTTTGAAAATAATACACGAGCCCCAAACCTGCCGCAAGATAAACTGTAAAAATCGCGCCAATATATAACATCCCGAGAAAGACCAGTCTTCTCCGCGAACCACCTGAGGCAAGAATCACCGAAATCATTAAAATTAAAACCCCAATCGCGCATGGATTAATAGCGTCAATCGCGGCGGCAGTAATCACGGTTATAAGTGTTGGCAGTTGAAATTCAAGCATATGATGTCATTCACGGATAATAGTTAAATCATGTATCTTCTCTGCAATGGCATACCGTTCACAGACATATTCTGTACGCTCTTTAAGGATGCTGAAGTCAAAAATAACGCAATCCCCGGGAGGAACGAGAGACTCGGGTGTTATGACATATTCGGGAAATGAAACGAGCTTCTTTTGCGCCGCAATGCCATCCGTAACGTTAAAGACAAAGACCTGAAGTACTCCGGCCCCATCGCCACACATATCTCCATTTTTCATTTCTATATCGCCTTCATCAGTGGGTATCCGCATCAATCCCTTTTCCGCGATCCCGCCAACGGAATATATAAAATTTTTAAGCGATGCGTCAGTGTCTTTTTCTAAAATCCCTTCTATGTGTATCTGCCTATCACCATGTTCGTGCACAAGCGGTGTACCAACACGGTTTGATAATCCGCGCGGATCAACAAGTTCTATTTCCTCACCACAACGAAAAATACGAAAATCAGCATGCCAATGCACCGGTCCCCGTGTGGAAGATGCGTTTATGTGGGTAAGCGTGCTTAAAATTAGATATGCGGTTGTTACAATCGTTACAAAAGAAAACAGCGTAAAAAAAATCGTTTTTACAGAATTTCTCTGTGGATTGCGAAACAATACGATTGCCGTCAACAAAAAAATGGCAAATACCGCCCACAATACGACGGCCAGCTGGTCATATGCAAGTAGATTAAACGATTTAGAAAGAAACATGTAGCCGATAAATCTGGTTAAGGAGACAAAAATGCGTTAACAAAATTCGCAAACATTTTTTGATTTTTCCGATTCTGCCGCCACATGCGCTTTCTTTTGAGACAGGGGCCGTTTTTGCCCGCACTGTTCGCAGATAAAAAATTCTTCCGAGGATTCTGCTTTTTCTTTTGAACCAAATATTTTTTTAAAAAAATTCATAAAACTTACACATCGTTATTAATAATAATCACCTTTTAGTATAGCATGAACCTGCAGCGTTGAGCACAAGAACCTATATTTAAAAAAACGACTTCTGATAATCTACATGATCGTGTAGATTATCAGAAGTTGCAATACGTGGTAAATACAAACAGTAAAGCGAAATGCGGCGTAGAAATTATTAATGCGTATGCCTATCTGCAACGGTTGAAGCGCCAAACGAATACGGTTTGATAACAGGAATAAAATGATATCCGCGGATAATGCCTTCCACTGATTCAATTAAATCCTTAGTGGGTCCCTGTTTTCCGATGTCCACGTGAATTTCATCACCATTCCATAAAAATTCACTGCGCAGTACCTCCCGTAACCGTGATCGAAGCTCCTGTGCGAGCATGATGGAGGTCATCGCTTCTTCAAAAATTCTGTCACGAAGTGAGGGAAACGTCCGCAGCGGCGACCTGGTGAGAAAATAAATTGCACCGCACCGAACACGGTGCGCGATAATAGCAGTCACGAGTGTCGTTGAACTTCTCGCGGAAGAATCCGTACCGACAATAATTTTATATTCTCGCTGCGGATATTCTTTCATGTACGCAGTAATAAGCGTAATAACTTCAGAAAATTGCAAAAATCCTTTAGAGGGGCTGTGAAATAGTTGTGTATCAATACTCATATTAATGTCCCAGTGTATCAATTTAAAATCTAAACACAAGCATATCACATAACATACGGCACGTGATATGGAATAAAGAATATTTTAATGTTACAATGCAGGCACATTCCACCTTATATGTCCCCAGTTACACTTTCAGTTCCCATCGCTGCTATAGCACCATCACTGCCTTTATTTCTCTATGTAGTTGTTTTTATAATAACACTCATTGCCAGCTTTAGTTTTATATATCACTGGTATCGCTTTGACACTGAAGAGCGAGAAATACGAGCACATATCAGAAACTACAGTATCATTACCATAACCCTGCTTGCAGTT
>CAYZKP010000011.1:0-557 GCA_964479245.1 uncultured Candidatus Saccharibacteria bacterium
AAAAAATTACTACGACAGAAGCAAAAGCAAAAGAGCTTCGTCCTTTTATTGAAAAGTTGATTACTAAAGGAAAAGATAATACACTTGCCTCACGGCGTTTACTTGTTTCACGTCTCAACAGTGTTTCCGGTTCTCATAAAATTATTACCCACATTGCGCCGCGATATGTGAATAGGAGTGGGGGGTATACCCGCATTGTAAAGCTGTCTCGACGAGGTAATGATGCAAGCAAAATGGCGGTTATTCAATTTGTATAAAAATATGGTAGACAAAGACACACAGCTATATACCGTTGATGCAAAAGGACAAAAAATTGGCCGTGTTGCTTCTCATATTTCCACGTTACTCATGGGGAAAAATAAAGCGGCTTATAAAAATAACGTTGCGGCTTCTGTAAAAGTGCACGTCACTAATGCTTCACAATTGTTTATTGATTCAAAAAAAATGAAAGATAAAATGTACGTTCGCTACAGTGGGTATCCTGGAGGGATTAAAAAAGAATCTCTCGGATCGCTTGTGAAAAGGCGAGGCTACAAAGAGGCTCTGCGCAATGCCGT
>CAYZKP010000011.1:567-12509 GCA_964479245.1 uncultured Candidatus Saccharibacteria bacterium
AATTGAAAAATATTCGAATGAAAAATTTATTCATTGAGGATTAAAACGCAGTTTTTTATGACAACTGACATTTCCACAACCAAAGGACCACGATATATTGAAGCAATAGGACGGCGAAAATCCGCGATTGCGCGCGTGCGTATTACCGAAAACAAAGGCGGTAAGGGGTCTTTTGTCATAAATGGAAAAACGATGAACGATTATTTTTCCATTCGGAGTCTCCAAGTTATTCTTGAGGAGGCACTCTCTAAAGTGAAAGGGGCACATAAGTTTACCGTTACCGCGAATGTTTCTGGCGGCGGTATTCATGCCCAAGCAGAGGCTCTTCGTCATGGGCTGTCGCGTGCATTAGTTACATTTGAACCAAGTTGGCGGGAACGTTTAAAAAAAGCAGGTTTTCTTAAACGAGATTCTCGCGCGAAAGAACGGAGAAAATTTGGTTTAAAGAAAGCACGAAAAGCTCCGCAATGGTCAAAACGTTAGCTGGCACAACTCTTTGCAAATGTTGCATGAGAATTGACTTATTTGAAATAAGTACTATATTATTTTTATGCCAGAGGAAAAAAAAGAAAATGAGGACATTGTTTTTGAAGACGTAAAAGAAGATACTGATACCGCTTCTTCTGTTGACATTGTTAAAAAACTGAAAGAAAAATTGCAAGCATGTCTTGAAGAACGGCAGGAGTATCTTAATGGGTGGCAGAGAGCAAAAGCGGATAATATCAATGCGCGTCGTGAAGAAGAAAAAAAACGGGAAGAAATCGGGAAACTTGTAAGAGGGTCGGTGATAGAAGACTTGCTTCCGGTGTTAGATAGTTTTGACCTTGCGTTTCAAAACAAAGACGCGTGGGAGAAGGTTGATGAGAATTGGCGGAAAGGTGTAGAATATATTCATTCTCAACTTATCACGGTATTTACGAACAACGGGTTTATTGAAATAAATCCAGCGGGTGAAGTATTTAATCCGCTCTATCATGTGGCAGGGGAGACCGTTTTTACAGAGGAAGAGGGGGAGAGCGGGAAAATTCAGCGAGTCATTCAAAAAGGGTATCGCATGGGAGAGATGGTGGTTCGCCCCGCGAGAGTTGCTGTCTACGAGAGTAAGTGACGATTGTGTTTTGTGGCATGCACTGAATGGTCTCAGTGCGGGTTATAAGACATAATTTTAAATATTTATATGACAAAAATTCTTGGTATAGATCTTGGAACAACTAACTCCGCGATGGCAATCGTGGAGGGCGGCGAGCCGCGCATTATTGAAAATGCCGAAGGGGGAAGAACAACTCCGTCTGTTGTTGCGCTCGCGAGAAATAACGAACGGTTGGTTGGCGCGCTTGCGAAACGGCAAGCGGTGACCAATCCGCAGAATACTATTTCTGGCATTAAGCGGTTTATGGGTCACCGATTTGATGATCCGGTTATTGAAAAAGAAAGAAAGGTTGTTACGTTTGCCGCAGAAAAAGCAGACAATGGCGGAATGCGTGTTAAATTGGGAGACAAGTTTCATTCTCCTGAAGAAGTGTCGGCAATGATTTTGCAGAAAATGAAACGGGACGCGGAGGCGAAACTGGGCGAGAAAATTACCGAGGCAGTGATTACCGTGCCCGCATATTTTGATGATTCACAAAGAAAAGCAACGAAAGACGCGGGTGAAATTGCCGGGTTTACCGTAAAGAGAATCATCAATGAGCCAACAGCCGCAGCGCTTGCATATGGGTTTAACAAGAAGAAGGATGAGCAGATTGCTGTTTTTGATTTTGGAGGAGGTACGTTTGATGTCACGATTCTTGACATAAGCGCTGAAGTTGTTGATGTAAAAGCAACTGACGGAGATTCGCACATGGGGGGCGAGGATATTGATCGTGATATTGTCACGTGGATTGCCGGTGAATTTAGAAAAGAAACCGGCATTGATGTCGTAAAAGACCCGCTTGCGTTCCAACGACTCAAAGATGCTTCAGAAAAAGCAAAACACGAGCTCTCAGAAGTCATGGAAACGGAAATAAACATTCCCTTTATTACCTCTGACGCATCTGGCCCGAAACACTTATTGCTTAAATTGACGCGCGCGACTGTTGAAAAAATCGCGCTTCCCTACATTGAAAAAGCAATTATGATTACCAAAAAAGCAGTTGATGCATCGGGATTTTCTATCAAAGACATTGATGAGGTGGTGCTTGTTGGCGGACAAACACGCATGCCGCTTATGGTGGAGAAAGTTCGTGCGTTATTTGGTAAAGAACCAAACCGATCGATTAATCCTGATGAAGTTGTTGCTGTGGGAGCAGCAATTCAGGCGGGAATCTTACAGGGTGATGTAAAAGACGTTCTTTTGCTTGACGTAACTCCGCTTTCGCTTGGCATTGAAACAATGGGTAATGTGGCAACGAAACTCATTGAACGAAATACCACAATCCCGACCGCTAAAACTCAAATTTTTTCAACTGCAGCAGACAACCCAACGTCTGTTGAAATTCATGTGGTGCAGGGCGAGCGTCCAATGGCGGCTGACAACAAAACACTCGGGCGATTTATTTTGGATGGGATTGCTCCCGCGCCGCGCGGAATGCCGCAAGTTGAGGTCACTTTTGATATTGACGCAAATGGAATACTTCAAGTTAAGGCAAAAGATAAAACAACGGGAAAAGAGCAGTCAATTCGCATTGAGGCAAGCTCTGGTCTTTCAAAAGACGATATTGAAAAAATGAAAAAAGACGCCGAAGTGCATGCGGACGAAGACCGAAAGAAAAAGGAGGGAGCGGAGATGCGCAACCAAGCGGAAACCACGGTTCACATCGCGGAAAAAGCATTACGTGACGGAGGCGATAAAGTTCCTATAGACATCAAAAATGCCGTTGAAGAAAAGGTGGTTGCAGTTAAAAAAGCGCTTGAGGGGGGAGACAGTGGAGCAATTAAATCTGCTACAGAAGTGCTAACAAAAGAAATGCAAAAAATCGGCGAGGCGCTTGCGAAACAACCACAAGCTCCAAAAGAGGAGGGGAAAAATGACGAAAAGAAAGGCGGAGATGACAACATACACGACGCGGATTATACAGAGGGTGGTGAGAAAAAATAGCAACATTTGCAATTTACCCCTTGTAATTTACAATTAATTTTATGGCAAAAGATTATTACACCGTTCTTGGCGTTGAAAAAAGTGCTAATAAAGAAGAAATAAAAAAGGCATTTCATAAGCTTGCGCGCAAATATCATCCGGACAACAAGGCCGGAGGCGATGAGCAGAAATTCAAAGAAATAAATGAGGCATATCAGGTGCTCTCTAACGATACACGCCGCGCCGAATATGATTCGTATGGACATGTTTTTGGCGGCGGGGGTGGAGGAGGTTTTGGCGGCTTTTCTCCTTTTTCTGCCGATTTTGCTGAAAATTTTCAGGGATTTGATTTTGGCGATATTTTCAACGACTTCTTTGGTAACGGAGCGGGTACGCGGGAACGCACAAAACGAGGACGCGATATTTCAATTGACCTTGAAATTCCGTTTAAGGATTCTATTTTTGGCACTGAACGTAATGTGCTTTTAACAAAAACGTCTGTGTGTGATGTTTGCCGTGGATCGGGGGCTGAAGAGGGATCAGAACTTATAAAATGTACAACCTGCAACGGGCAAGGGAGAGTCCAGGAATCACGAACGTCTTTTTTTGGAACATTTACCAGTGTAAAAGAATGTTCGGTGTGCAGTGGTAAGGGACAGGTTCCAAAACAAAAATGTCATTTGTGTCGCGGGGCGGGTATTGTGCGCAAACAAGAAGATATATCTATTAAAATTCCTGCGGGTATGCAGGACGGCGAAGTCATTAGACTCACTGGTGGCGGCGAGGCGGTTTCAGGCGGTGTTTCCGGAGATCTCTACATTCGTGTGCACGTCGGCAAACATCCTATCTTTAAGCGAGACGGCAGCAATCTTGTGATGAATCTTGATATAAAATTGACCGACGCCCTTCTTGGGGGTGAATATGCCATTGAAACGCTTGATGGTCCGATTACACTCAAAGTTCCTCCGAATGTTTCTTTTGGAGAAATACTGCGCGTGCGGCACAAAGGAGTGCCGACAGGTGTCGGGAGGCGCGGAGATCTTTTGGTGAAACTCACTATTCGTCTTCCGCGGAATCTTTCTAAAAAAGCAAAAGAATTCTTTGAACAACTCAAAAAAGAGGGTATTTAAGGCTTGTGTACGACAAACAAGAACATTTCATTCCTGTTTTGTATGTCATCGTACCATTTATTTTGCAATGTCTGGCGTGGATTCCCAGTCGTCTTTTTTTCTTTATTTTTTTCCGTTTTAAAGTTACAGGTCTTGAACACTTAGAACGCATTGATAAAACCGGCGGGGTTATTTTTGCCGGGAATCATGCAAGCGAATTAGATCCGATTGTCTTGCGGGCGGCGCTGCCCCCTTTTTCCCGTCTTGCTCCGCTTTTTTACGCTGCTAATGAACCCCATTTGTTTAAACAAGAAAAATTCGGATGGCGTTCATCGCTCTATTCTTCAAGAATATTTTTCAAATTATGGGGAGCCTATTCGGTATATACCGGACTTTACGATTTTGAAAAATCGCTTGTAAATCACATCGCTCTGTTACGCAGGGGACACACCCTTGCATATTTTCCAGAAGGTAAAATAACGAAAGATGGGTTACTGCAAGAAGGAAAGCCCGGCGTTATATACTTGGCGCATACAACAAGTGCGGCAGTTGTCCCCGTGGCAATTTCCGGCACATACGGTATAACCTGTAATACTTTGCTACGCAGAAAACACAGGGTGTCTGTTATTTTTGGAGAACCTCTCTCACTGCCCGCAGTCACAACACACTCGTCTATAGATGATTATAAAAAGAATGCCGCAACTCTTATGGAGGCGATACAAAAGCTTTTAGAGTGATATACTGCGCATATGGCATCACGGCAAAACAGAACGCCCACATTTGCTTTCATTGTTCATCCGCGTGATTTGAATGACGTGTACAAAAAATATCCGATCTTACGGTTTGTACCAGACCGCATTGTTGATTTTGTTCTTACTTATGTATGGAAGCCCGTTATTATTTCATATGTAAGTGGAGCCAAAAAACGATCCTCGGGGGAGGCGATATCCGGTATCATCATCAGCATTCCTCTCATTGCATCGCGAATTATGAAGGATCGCGAACGTGCAAAGAAGTGCGTCGTTGAGGCGGTAAAAATTGCGGAGCAAAAGGGAGTAAACATCATGGGGCTCGGGGCATTAACTGCTTCTATAACACTTCGTGGGTTGCATCTTATTCCTCACGCGCGCTCTCTGATTACAACCGGCAGGCTTTTTACCGCAAAAACGGTGACCGACACGGTGTCGGATATTGCAGATGAACTTGAGCTTGTGAAAGAAATCGTGTCTGTGGCTATTGTAGGAGCTGGCGGTTCTATCGGAAGCGCTTCTGTGCAACTGCTATTGCGACGAGGTTTTAAAAAGTTTGTTCTGATTGACCGTTCGCATCAGCGCGAACGGATGACGAAAATTAAAGACCTTCTTCTTAAACAGAGAGCCGACGCGATGGTTGAGTTACATGATTCGCTGAATATGCTTGTGAGTGCTGACATTATCGTTGCGGCAACAAACCGCCCTGACGCGCTCATAAAAAGCGAGCATCTTAAACCGGGAGCCGTCGTGGTTGATGACGCGCAGCCCTCTGACGTTGACCCCTCCGTGGTATTTACCCGTAACGACGTTCTTGTGTTAGAGGGTGGGGTCATTCATGCTCCGGGAATTAATACTCACTTTGATTTAGGTCTTAAACACGCTGAAGATATCTACAGTTGTTTGGCGGAAGTCATCATTCTTTCGTATATTGAGTATGAAACACACATGAGCGTCGGTGGCGCGATAGAAGTTGATTTTGAGGCACTCGCGAAACTTTCGGAAGCGGCGGATACACTAGGATTTAAGAGGGGGGAATATCAGAATTTTCAAAAAGTATATACTAGAGAGGACATACAGTTTGTAAAGCAAGTCATTCACAATAAGTGGTAAGGGATCCCGTTCCTTGTAAAGCGCGAGCGGGATTAGCAGAGATTTTTAAAAATGTTTAATTGTGTCGTGAACGTGTAGTAATTTGTGTTTCTCGCGCTCGCGACAAGGAACGGGATGGACCCACAAAACATATTTTTGCTCGTCGTTGCGATAACCAATGTATTCTTGGGTTTTGTCATATATTTTCACCAAGCACAAAAAAGAGACATACTTAACGTTCTTTTCTCGCTCTTGGCATTTAACGTTGCATTGTGGACTTTCGTGATGATTGCATTTCGCCATAGCGCAAATGCTGATGTGGTATTTTTCGCGCTCACGGCGCTCTATATAATTCCCGTATTGATTCCGGTATTTTTTCTCTATTTTGTGTTTATGTACACAAAAAGCAATTTTTACACAACCCATAAAAAAATACTGATACCGTTCTCGGCTTTTGAAGTTTTGCTTTTGTGCGGAGCGGTGCTTTCAGGGAATATTGTTACTGGTGCGACGATTCCACTTCAGGGGGAAAAACTAATTGTTTTTGGTTCGGGATATGCGTGGTATGTGACCCACTATCTTTTCTTTTTCGGATTGTCATTTGTTGTGCTTGCGAAACATTTTTTTGAAGCCACGAGCGTGGCGCTTAAAAATCAGATACGGAATTTATTTGCCGGAACCTTTATTGCCTCAAGTATTAGTCTTCTCACTAATCTTTTCTTGCCGTGGTTTCACATTTTTGACTTTAACTGGGTAGGGAATTTGATGACCATCTTTTTTTCAGGATTTATTTTCTATGCCGTGTTGCGGTATCGTCTTTTTAATTTAAAAGTTATTGCCACAGAGGTCTTTGTTGCTTTTATTCTTACTATTCTTGTCGTTGAACTTTTTTTCGCGACAAATACATTTGAATTTGTCGCGCGTGTTTTTGTATTTGGCTCCCTTATCTTTTTTGGCATTCTGTTAATTCGAGGAGTGTATAGAGAAGTAGAAACAAGAACCGAGATTGAACGGCTTGCGAAAGACCTCCGAAAAGCGAACGAGCAATTGAAAGAACTTGACAAAAGGAAGTCGGAGTTTGTTTCGCTTGCTTCCCACGAACTGCGCAGTCCATTAACGGCGATTAAAGGGTATGCTTCCATGCTTCTTGATGGGTCTTTTGGAACTATCACAGAGTCGGCACAGAGCGCGGTCCGAAAGATTTTTGAATCAAGTAACCGGCTTGTGACGATTGTTGAAGATTTTCTCACCATTTCCCGGATAGAACAAAACAGACTTGCGTATAATTTTACTTCTTTTGATTTTAAAGATTTGGTTCAAAAAATTGTTGAAGATATGCGCGGAACAGCGCAAAAGAAAGGGCTTGCGTATTCATTTGAACACGATACACAGGCTCGTTTTATGGTACGCGCAGACAGCGGCAAGCTTGCGCAAGTGATTTCAAATCTAATTGATAATGCAATCAAATATACTCCCGAGGGGTCAGTAATTGTAAAACTGACTACTTATAAAAATCTCCTACGGCTCTCTGTCGCCGACACCGGTGTGGGAATGTCTCAAGAAACAAAAGAAAAAATCTTTTCCAAATTTACTCGCGCCGATAACGCCCATGAGATAAATGTTACCGGAGCCGGGCTCGGACTATTTATTGCAAAAAAATTAGTAGAGGCGCATAACGGCCGCATCTGGGCAGAGTCGGCAGGGGAAGGCAAGGGGTCAACATTTTATGTTGAACTTCCCGTTTAAAAATAAAGATAAAGATAGTACAAATCTGTCGCAGTCATGTTTGAATCCACTATTCCAGTATACTGGAATAGTGGATGGTATCGTGCCACATAATCAACTAGTGGATATTATTATCGTCAATAAAGATAAAGCCCACCCTTTGTGGGGGCGGGCTTTGTCGGTGCGATCGTGTGGCGCTGGTTAGCCGGCGACGATCTATTGACGGTGACGTGAGCGGTTGAACCTATAGCAACCGCACAAGGTGATGACTCCGACGGCGATCATACCAAGTCCATACATCGCCAACGGATGTGTTGGATCCAAGAGGCCGAACAGGATCATGAAATATCCGATGACGATCATCGCGCCGCCGACGACCATCACGGAGCGGCCATTTCTGATGCTCCGGAGAATTTCGTTGACGCACTTCTTCACGGGAAACCGGATCCCGGTTGCCGCCGAGGTGATGTAGTAGGTGCCGAAGCACCATAGGCCTAAACTTGTGATCCACACCGCGATGGCGACGTTGTCATCGTTTGGCCCCAAAAAAATGTAGCCGAGGTAGAACGCGAAACCGAGTAGCGCGAACACGATCATGCTGAAACCGAGAATTAAACGTAAATGCTTTGTCATGGCGAGGTCCTCCTCAATGTTATTTTTTGGCATGATTGCCTACCTCTAGGTACGTAAAAGAACTTTAATTTAATTATATCACAAAATATACTATCTTGTCAAGCACTAAAAAACCTTTTAAAATGAAGCTTTTCATTGGCGTTACAGTCGTTATTGCAGATTTAATTGATGCAGAGTAATATGAGTATATGGAAAAATTTCCACAGCCTGAAAAAAAGAAACGAACGTCAGCAAAAAAAGCGGGCGATATTCAGCCCGCGTATGATGCGGTGAACGCCTTGCTTGAACTTGCAACGCTCGGCATGATTCAATCGCCACATCATAAAAAGAAAAAAGGTAAATAATATTTAAACAAAAATCCCGAGCCTCATTACGCTCGGGTTTTTAAAATAATAGTTGCCGCGCACAATCCACCAAGAACATCAAATATTACATCAAAAATTGTATCAATATCCGTGAAGCTATGAGTGCCGTAATGTCCGAATAATGGCTCATAGTGCTGTAAGATTTCCCAGAACACACCTACGATGAATACCCAAATGCACGTAAAAAATATCAGTAGTTGTTTATGGGGATATAAAAACAACTTATCATGCAAATTCTTTGGCATGCAGTAAGAAACAGCCCACAAAAAGAGAAAGGCGGCCGTATTTCCACCGAGAAAATGAAGTATCTTGTCAACATAATATATTGACCAGTCGCCGTATTGAGACGTGAGCCATACAGAGAACGCAAGCGTTATGACAAGAAAGAAAATGAACAATTCAAAAATCTTGCGTGGGGAAAGCGTGCGCATATCTCACTCTTGCACAGTTCTATGCATACGATATGAAACAACCCGTGTTTTGTCAAACAAATCGTAAATAGTTTCAAAAATATACTTTTTCTATACTCTTAAAAAAGTCTGCTATTTTTTGATATCATAAACAAAAAGCGGAGATAATCTCCGCCTCTCTTAAAAAAGATCCTAACTAGAAATATATCTCTACAAGAACGCCAACCGTAGCGAGTACACACAAAATGCCTAGCAAAAACATTCCCACCTTTGCTGAATCTTCTTGCATTTGATTGAACCGAGCAGATCCAAGCTCTTGTTCTATGTTTCTATCTATCATTTGACGATGGCTGCCTACATTGGTCCACATCGTGTTTCCTTGTCGATGTGTTGCGGGGAAGTTTCTAATGCGCAGAATATCAATGAAAAATAATTCTGTCAAGTTTTTGTGGTACTACCCACGCACATATCTAAATATTTAATTTTTTGATATTATTAAGATCACATGAATAAATCTAAAAAAATTTTGCTTTCGGGCATTCAGCCGTCGGGAATACTTCATATTGGCAATTATTTTGGCGCGATGAAGCAGTTTATACTCCTTCAGGAAGAATACGATACCTATGTTTCTATTGTTAATTATCATGCTCTTACTTCTATTCCTGAACCTCGTGCGCTCGCAGAAGATACCCAAAATGCAATTCTTGATCATCTTGCGATCGGACTAAAACCAGAAAATTTATTTCTTCAGTCGGATATTCCCGAGGTTACTGAACTTGCGTGGATTCTTAATAATCTTATTACTGTGCTATGTTTGTCTCGCGCGGTTGCGGACAAAGAAAAAGTTGAGAAGGGCGCGGAAGCGACCGTGGGGCTTTTTGATTATCCAGTGCTTATGGCGGCAGATATTTTAATAATGGATGCAAACGTTGTCCCAGTGGGGCAAGACCAAAAACAGCATGTTGAAATTGCGCGCGATATTGCGCAAAAATTTAATAGCCGATATGGAGAATTATTTGTAGTGCCTGACGCTCGCATTTTAAAAGAAGTCGCGGTTATTCCCGGCATTGACAACGCAAAAATGAGTAAGAGTTACGAGAATACGATTCCTTTGTTTGCCACGGATGATGAGATAGAAAAATTAGTGATGCGAATTGTGACAGACTCAAAAGGAGAAAAAGATGAAAAAGATCCTGATAAAGATATCGTATTTGCGCTTCATACGCTCTTTAGCGTGGATGAAATAGATGAACTGAAAGAACGATATAAGCTCGGAAAGATCGGGTACAGAGAGTCAAAAGAAATTCTGATTAAAAACATACAAACGTTTGTTGCGCCGCTTCGTGAAAAAAGAGAAAAAATTGCGCGTGAAAATAAAGATATCCTTGAGGTCATTCAATCTGGTCGGAAACGAGCGCAGAAGCGAGCGCACGAAAAAATGGAAAAAGTACGTGAAGCGGTAGGCGTGCAGTTTTAATATATCGGAGTAAAAAATTCAGCCCGCCCCTTGTGAGGGTGGGCTGTTGATGTGGCGCGGCGTGGTTAGTTGCCTATAGGCTTCTGACGACGACGGCAGGTGATCATTCCGCAGGAGACAAAGATGACGACGGTTGCTCCAATGCCAGCTGCGCTGATTACTTCCACCGATGCCGGGTGGTTACCAAAACCGCCCGCTAGAGTCACGACGAGTCCGGCAAGGAATATCGTGACGCCGATGAACATCAGAGAACCAGCGATTCTGAGTTCATGAAGTTCCTCATAGAACTTCAGCATGATCGTGGCGACGGACACGATGATCTTGGCGACAAGAATGAGGGCAAGAATCCCCAAATGAAAGAGGATTTCGTCAATCGCGCCTCCGATGACCTTAAACATGCGTGGCTCCTGTTTCTAAGCGATGAAAGTATGGTTTGAATGGTATCATGAATAATATATTTTGTCAAATGTTCGTAAAATAGCTTTTAAAATAGGATTTCTATATCCAACTCTAAAAATATACAAGTGTTCCATTTTTTGATATTGTTTAATAATATGGAACGGACATTTATTCAAAATTTAAAAGAAAAAATTGGCAAACAGGTGATGCTTGCCGGCTCTGTTGACGTGCGGAGAGACCATGGGAAACTCATTTTTATTGATCTTCGTGACAAGTCTGGAATTATACAAGCGGTAGTTTCTCCAAAACATAAAGACGCGTATGAGGCTCTGAAAGAGGCGCGCTCGGAATGGATACTTCGCGTGAAAGGCATTGTAAAGAAACGCCCAGAGAATATGGTAAATACTGAAACCGAAACAGGGGATATTGAAATTGAAATTGAAGAAGCCTCAATAATAAATAAAGCGGAAGAACTTCCATTTGAAAAAGATGCTGAGCTTAATCTTGATACATACCTTGACCATCTTCCGCTTACGCTCCGTTCTCCGCGGGGAAGAGCAATATTCAAAGTCCAAGCTGAAATAATCGCGGGCTATCGCGAAGCTCTTGTCGCTTTGGGATTTACTGAATTCCAAGCGCCAAAACTCGTGGGGGATGACGCGGAGGGAGGGGGAAATGTCTTTGCTGTTGATTATTTTAATAACCGGAAGGCGTATCTCGCGACAAGCCCGCAATTATACAAACAGATTATGGTGGGCGTGTTTGAACGCGTATTTTCAACTTGAAATGTGTTTCGGGCAGAAAAACACAGCACGACGCGACATCTTAATGAATACACAAGCCTTGACGCGGAGTTTGGATTTATTGAGGATCACCGTGACGTGATGCAGGTTCTTACAAAAGTCATGCATCATATTGTAAAACGTGT
>CAYZKP010000012.1:0-6672 GCA_964479245.1 uncultured Candidatus Saccharibacteria bacterium
GCGATACTAGAAACAATCGAAAACAAACGAGGTCGAAAGATCTCTCTCGCCCTTCCCCTCGTCCACAACGTCTTGTGGACGGGAGCAATCGGCGCCGCAGTCTATTTCAGCGCCACGCTCTCTGGAGTAGTCGCCATCGTCGTTGCAATCGGACTCCCAATCGCCCTGCTCAAGTACGAAACGAGGCCGCGACAACAATTCGATCCGGCAATCCGTTAAGAAAAATGTTCTCCGGGCATATAATGCCCGCAACTTCGCCCTCGCCACCAACTTCGGTGCGCGAGGGTTTTAATTTTAAAAAAACCACAAGGTTATACCTTGTGAAACATTATTTAGAAAAAATATTTTTAATACTTGCAAATTGTTCTTTGAAGAGCGTGAACGGCGCTTGGTTCATTTCTATTACTGATACATTGTCTGTTGACGATATTTTTTTAGAATCAAATGTGATAATCCAGATAGTAGCAATAATTAAAGCAACGATGCCTGCAAGAAAAAAAGCAATCTGTTTGCGGATATGCTCGGGCTTTTGTTGCAATTTTTGAATAAAATCAAACACCGTTTAAAATTTCATTTTTCTCAAACTTGTTTGAGTACAATAACCTCTCCTTCTTTTCCCTCAAAATCTTTTTTTCGCACCGTGAGCCGATCAATGGGTTTAACATCATCACTTGATTCGTCCAAAAACTTTTTAAGCTCTGGCGATTTATCTCCGTTGTAGTGCATTGGAATCGTAATTTTTGCTTCAAGCATTCGTGTCATTTTGTGGGCATCAGAGGGCGTAAGCACCTCGCCGCCCCCGATGGGAACAAAAAGTAGATCTACTTCCCCGATACTCTCTTCAAGTTCTTGAGGAAGGACGGGTTTCTCTAATACTCCCAAAAAACATATCCGCACACCCTCAACCGTCAGATAATATGCGGTGTTTATTTTTTGCTCTTTTTTATAAGTAACCGAAGCACCAAACCCTTGAATAAAAATCTCTTTGATTTCATATTCGCCCGGTCCGGAAACAATAAACGCTTCTTTGTCGCCGTGTGAGAGATTGTGAATACCGTTAAAGTCAGGGTGATTTAAACTTGAAATGCCCACCGTTGCTCCAAAACGATTTACATTGTGCGGCGGATTAAACACGACAAGAATATCTCCTTGCTGTATTTTAAAAAACTGTCCTCCGTGATAGGTAATAACCATAAGAATTAGTATATAGGGTATAGCGCTTAGGGTCTAGTAACTTCACCAAGTATATATTTCACAAGGTTTATCCTTGTTTGCGAGGATAAACCTTGTGAAAATGCGTCTACAAGAATAAACCTTGTGGTAGTACCCTTTGTCACCCCAAACCCGCCTAAAGTGTCACCCCCTTATGGATAACTGTACACGAGCTTGACTTTTGTTCTGTGATCGTATATACTTCTAACGGTACCGTGGTGCGCAGCGTATCACGGTTGTTTCAACTCGAACACATGGAGGACTTCCATGCGGCACATCCGAAACGGCCCCACCGTCACGACCGCAAACTTCTTGACCCATGCTCGCTCGATCGACGTCGCCACGCTCGCGGGCGCCCTCGGCATCAAGACGACCTAACGCCTCGCCGGCGTCGACAACGAAACGATGAGCTCGCCCAGCAAATAAAAATAATGAGCAGCTCATCGCCCCCCTTCAACGCTCTCCAACCCTGGGGAGCTTTCTTTTATATCTCCACACAAGGTGTAGCCTTGTGAACTGCGGGATAACCTTGCAGAAAACTCGCCAAGGATAAACCTTGGGAAAATGCTTGCGAACGATTTGATACTTCTATATACTCTAAACAATTGGTGCACAAGCACCTTTTTTATCAATATAGAGAATGCTAACCCCGCTTTAGTTCAGTAAGGTTGTAGGTTGTTAGTTGTTAATTACAAGGCGGACACATTCTTTAGTTTATTATGACTTTAATTAAAGGACTATTTAAAAAATCTAAAAAAGACGAAACGCAACTTCCGGTAGCCGACGAATCCATTATAAAAACTGGCCTTGAGACGCAATCAGAAAAAACAGAATCATCTCAAGCGCAAGAACAAAGCGAGCTGCCGATACAAAACGCACCACTTAAAACTTCGCGGCAAAAAATTAAAAATAAAGACATTACCTACGTTAATCGCGAACACCATAAGATGGTGGACATTATCGAGGCAAGTAAAAACCCTCCCGAAGAAGGAGAACTTATTGAGGGTCCAGTTATTGAAATTGATAAAGCCTCGCTTTTTGTCGTCCTCGGAGTACACGGCACCGGTATCATCTACGGCAGAGAATTTTCAAACGCGAGCGACATTATCAAAAAAATAAATGCCGGCGATAATATCACCGCTAAGGTTGTACTTAAAGAAAACGAAAACGGCTATGTTGAACTTTCACTCAAGGAGGCACGACAGGCGCTCATTTGGAATGAAGCAGAAGAGGCAATTACAAACAAAACACCATTTGAATTAGTCGTGAAAGAGGCAAATAAAGGAGGACTCATTCTTGAATGGCGCGGCATTGTGGGCTTTCTCCCCGCTTCACAACTGAAGGCAGAACATTATCCGCGGGTGCTTGATGGCGACAAAGAAAAAATCTTGCAGGAACTGCAAAAATTAGTAGGGCAAAAATTAAACGTCGTGGTGATTACCGCCTCTCCCAAAGAAGGAAAATTAATTTTCTCCGAAAAGGGGCCCGAACAAAAAGGGAAAGAAGAAATTATTGAAAAATATCGCATCGGCGACATCGTTGGAGGCGAAATTACCGGCATCGTTGACTTTGGTTTGTTTATAAAGGTTGAGGAGGGGCTTGAGGGATTGGTACACATTTCAGAGATGGATTGGGGCTTAGTGGAGAATCCGCGCACGCTGTTTAAAGTCGGTGAAGTGGTAAAGGCACAAGTGATTGAAATTAAAGACGGTAAAATTTCGCTCTCTATTAAAGCGCTCAAAGAAAATCCCTGGGTTGCGGCGGCAAACAAATATAAAGTGGAAGACCGCGTGGAGGGAGTGGTTATCAAGCATAACAAACACGGGGCGCTTGTTTCCATTGAAGAAGGCGTTGCGGGACTCAATCATATTTCTGAATTTGGAACAGAAAAAGCGCTCAAGGAAACGCTCGAATTAGGGAAAAAATATTCATTTAAAATTACTTTGTTTGAGCCTGCAAGCCAACGTATGACGCTCTCCCACAAAGAAGCTCAGGAACCAAAGAAAGAATAGACAAAAAACCTTGCGATGTATCGCAAGGTTTTTTGTCTACACTCTAGACATCGAAGGGTCCAGGATTCCATCAATTATATTCATTCATCGCCCGCTCTTTTCCTTCCTCAACAATATTCTTAAGCGCTTCCGCGACACGCTTTATCACGGACCGCAAAGCTTCTTCCTCTTTTGGTTTGAAGTGCCCCAGTATAAACGCGTTGACCTCTTTTTCGCCATGCGGTTTTTTGAGTTTTCCCGAAGGAGTGGCGGGAGATATACCGATCCGCACACGAACAAAAGCTTCGGTTTTAATGGCTCGTTTAATTGATTCAATTCCTCTATGCCCGCCGGATCCCCGATTAAAAGAAATTTTGAACGACCCGACAGGCATGTCAAGTTCATCATGTACAACAACAAGCCGCTCCGCTTGTTTTTTGTTTTTAACAAGAGATTTTACGCTCACGCCCGACTTATTCATAAACGTTTCCGGTAGAAGAAGCATTACGTTTTCTTTTCCAATCTTTTTTTCTGAAACAAGAGCATTTAATTTTTTATTGTGCTCCCATTCGGGGAAGTTTTCTGCAGTACGAAAAAAATCAACCGCCGTGCGCCCCGTGTTGTGACGCGTCCCTTCGTATTCTTTTCCCGGATTCCCAAGGCCGACAATAATATATGACATATATTTTAGTATATGGCATCTCTTCTGTGGTATCCAGCAGAATTTTCATATTTGTTTGTAACGAGAACTTGTATTACAATTGCATAATGCAAAATGAGGCAGAAGAATTTCCGCAAGAAATTATAGATGAAACAAAGTCGCACAAAGGCGGCGTTCTTTCTTTTATCAAAGAGATCGCGCAGTTTGTATTTTTTGCCGTTATTATCGTTGTGCCTATTCGTGTTTTTATCGCGCAACCATATATTGTGAGCGGCGCTTCAATGGACCCCACGTTTCAGAGCGGCAACTATTTGATTGTTGACCAGCTGTCATACCGCTTTACAGAGCCAGAGCGCGGCGAGGTAATTATCTTCCGCTACCCCGTTGACCCTTCAAAATTTTTTATCAAACGAGTTATTGGATTGCCCCTTGAAACGATACGCATAGAAAATGGGGACGTGGCTATTGTAAACGAGACAAACCCCGACGGCATACATATTGAAGAGCCATACAAAAAAGAGGAGTTTACTGCTACAATGACAATAACGCTTAAAGCAGATGAATATTTTGTCATGGGAGACAACCGCAACGAAAGTCTTGACTCGCGCATCTGGGGACCGCTCCCAAAAGACTTGATTGTCGGAAGAGCCTTAGTGCGCCTTTTTCCCTTTTCAGAAACCGCCGTGTTTCCTGGTTTTGCAGCATATTAATATCTCATGAACATCGCTAAAAAAACCCAGAAAAAAGCAAAAGAAGAAACACTTATCTCTCCCAAGGGGATGCATGATATTTTGAGCGAACAATATTTTACCTATCGCGGTTTTTGTGAAAAGACTGCGGAAATCGCTCTCTATTACGGATTCAAACCAATTGAAACACCAATTCTTGAAAAAGAGGAAGTGTTCACCCGCGGAGTCGGCGCCCACACAGACATTGTTAGCAAAGAAATGTACACATTCAGCACGAAAGGAAAAGACCGCCTTGCGCTCCGGCCTGAAGGCACTGCGGGCGTCATGAGAGCATACCTTGAACACGGGATGCATTCACTCCCCCAACCGGTACTGCTCTATTATGACGGGCCCTTTTTCCGCCACGAAAAACCGCAATCAGGACGTCTGCGACAATTCTCACAATTTGGATTTGAGGCGCTTGGCGCCGACCAGAGTATTGTTGACGCACTCATTATTAAACTGACCTATCTTGCACTTGAGGAAGCGGGAATTAAAAACCTCTCGGTACTCATAAACAGCATCGGGGACAACCATTGCCGTCCTCAATATATCCGTGAACTTGTCGCATATTACAGAAAACATATACAAAAAGTATGTCCACATTGCAGAATGCGGCTTAAGAATAATCCCCTGCGGCTCTTAGATTGTAAAGATAAAAACTGCAAAGAAATCGCGAAGGACGCGCCTCAGTCAGTTAGTTTTTTGTGTGAACCATGCAAGCACCATTTTAAAGAGGTGTTTGAGTATCTTGAAATCATGGAAATTCCCTACAAAATAGAGCATACACTGGTACGCGGAATTGATTATTACACCCGCACCGTATTTGAAATTGTCACAGAAAAAGAAAAAGAGACACCACCCACACCACCGCCACAGGCAGAAAAAACAGAAGAAGAAAAAAAGACAACAGATGAAAAAAAAGAAATAAAAACGGACGAGAAAAAAGAATCTGTGGAAGAACCGCAGATGCTTTCCTTGGGCGGCGGTGGCAGGTATGACTACCTCGCGCGCGCACTTCACGGGAGACGCGATGTACCTGCAGTGGGATCAGCCATCGGAGTTGATCGAGTGGTCGGCGCGCCCGGATTTAAAGCGGGAACACCACGTATTCTTAAAAAACCAAAAGTGTACTTTATACAAATCGGCGCGGGAGCGAAACTTAAAAGTTTTACCGTGATAGAAACATTGCGCAAGGCACACATACCCGTCGCTCATTCCATCAGTAAAGACAAACTTTCCGTACAGCTCGGTATGGCAGAGAGAACCGGAATTCCATACATCATCATCATCGGACAAAAAGAGGCAAATGAAAATGCCGTTATTGTACGTGACATGACCACGCGTTCGCAAGAAACTGTACCTATTGAAAAGCTCAGCGAGTACCTTAAAAAAAGAGTGTAGTGCCCGTTAAAGACTTCTCACGAGGTTGCAAAGAGAAGAAACATTTGTATAATGAATTTTTATGATATCACACAGTAATGTAGAAGTTTCAAGAACTGAAAATGAATCAAACGCCTCTCTTATACGGAGGTTCGGAAAGCGCATGCAAGAATCGGGCCTTTTAAAACATGCCCGCACGCAACGGTACAGCGAACGTCCCGAGTCAAAATACAAGAAAAAACTTCGTGCGCTAAAACGCATTGCTAAACGCAAAGAAATAGAGCGACTTAAAAAATTAGGCCGTCTATAACATGCGCGACGATACCCACATGAGACGTTGTGCAATAATGAACATTACCAAAGACAGGCCCCCTCGCCTGCCGTTTTTTGCTATGAAAAACGCGGTGCTCGGAGAACGTTATGAATTGAGTATTGTCTTTGTCGGAAACGCTGTTTCGCGAAGGCTCAACAGGCAATATCGGAAAAAAAATAAACCCGCAAACGTACTTAGTTTCAGACTTGAGAAACACATCGGCGAACTATTTATTGACCTCACCGAGGCAAAAAAAGAAGCGCCTGATGCAGGAGGAAGCTGAACGGGACATAAAGCCGGTGAAGTGGAAACCGGGCAGGAAGCAATAACTGCTGTTTGTATGACATTGAATTTTCTTTTCCGATTTTCTTACCTAAACAGAAA
>CAYZKP010000012.1:6682-9675 GCA_964479245.1 uncultured Candidatus Saccharibacteria bacterium
GACCTCACCGAGGCAAAAAAAGAAGCGCAGCATTATACAGAAAGTGTGAAAAATCGCGCAGGTCTTTTACTTATACACGGATTGCTTCATTTGAAGGGTTTCACACATGGTAGTACAATGAATGTAAAGGAAGTAAAGATGCGCAAAAAATTCAATCTCGCCTAGTTCCTTCCGCACGTTTTTACTTTCCTCATAATTTAGTTTCTAAACGCTTAACGCTAACAGCTAATGCTCTTATTTACCGTGGCTCGTCACATCACTACAGGCATTGATATCGGGACAAAAAACACTCGCGTTGTTATTGCAGAACGAGGAGAAAATGGCGGTGTTTCCGTGCTTGGAGTTGGCGAGTCTCCATCTCGAGGACTGCGCCACGGCTACATTGTGCAAGGCGGGGAGACGTCCAAAAGCGTCAAAGAAGCAGTTGCTAAAGCTGAAAAAGATGCGGGCGTTAGAGTACGCAGAGCGTTTCTTGCAATCGGTGGCTTATCGCTCTCCTCTTCAGTCGGTGTCGGCATAACACTTATCTCCCGAGTAGATGGAGAGATCACTTCCCTTGATGTTGAACGCGTCATGGTTGTAAGCAGAGAAAAAGCAGAGAATCTTGGAAACAGAAGAGTGCTCCATCAAGTGGTTCTGCAATACAAACTTGATGGTAAAGAAGTCTTGGGAGATCCAATCGGCATGAAAGGAGTAAAATTTGAAGCGCGCGTGCTCTTTATCACCTGCCTGTCGCGACATTTAGAAGATTTTGTGCGTGCGACAGAGCAAGCAGGCGTCATCATTGAGGACGTCGCTGCCGCTCCCATCGCGGCAAGCCTTGCGACGCTCACGCATACACAGCGAATTGCGGGGGTAGTACTCGTTAACATCGGCGCCGAAACTGTCTCGCTTGCAGTATTTGAAAACGATAAGCCAACCTCCCTTGAGGTGTTCCCTATCGGCTCAACCGACATCACGAATGACATCGCGCTTGGTTTAAAAATTCCCCTTGAAGAAGCAGAGGATATTAAAATCGGAGCGCTTGAAAGCGAACGTTTTTCTCAAAAAAAATTAAGCGAAATTATACAGGCACGGCTCTCTGATATTTTTGAGCTTGTCGAAGCACACCTCAAAAAGGTGGGGAGAAACGGGTTACTTCCTGCAGGTATTGTGATAACCGGCGGCGGCTCTGGCATTGCGACAATTGAGGATCTTGCAAAAGCATCATTGAAACTTCCCGCGCGTACCGTCACCTCGCACCTACACTATGGCACGCAGACGAAAGTGAAAGACCCGACTTGGTCTGTTGCCTATGGCCTCTGTATTTTGGGGCTTCATGGAGGATATTCAAATGACTGGAGCGACGCAAAAATTAAAAATGTAGAAGATTATATAAAGGCATTTGCCGCATGGGGTAAACAATTTTTGCCTTAAAAACAAGTATTTAAAGCGGTCTTTAAAAATATGAGCGTAAGTTTTTTCTCAATAAATTAGAGCTTTGTCAATATTGTCAGAGCTTTTTTTTCTGTTAGGGTGATAGAGTATAAAGCAAAAAAGTTCTAAGTGAGAAGTTATAAAGCACCAATAAAAACTTTATAAACCTCTGACCTTATAAACTTTATAACTCATTTTTATGCCAAAAATCGAACCTGACATTGAAGCATTCGCAAGAATTTACGTCGTCGGCATCGGCGGTGCTGGAGTAAACGCCGTAAACCACATGATGAATTCAAAAGTGCGTGGCGTTGAGTTTATGGTGATGAACACCGACGTGCAAGACCTGCGCAAATCGCTCGCTTCTAAAAAAATTCATCTCGGGAAAAATTTAACCAAAGGTCTTGGTGCCGGCATGAATCCCGATGTGGGAAAAAAGGCCGCGGAGGAAACCAAAACTGAAATTCAAGATTCCATCAAGGGCGCCGACATGATATTCATTGCCGCTGGCATGGGCGGTGGCACGGGCACGGGCGCGGCGCCAATTGTCGCGCGCACTGCCCGAGAAGCCGGAGCGCTTACCGTCGGCGTTGTAACAAAACCATTTTTCTTTGAAGGGACACAACGCATGAGCATTGCGCTCGGAGGATTGTCGGAACTTCAAAAAGAAGTTGACGCGCTCATCGTGATTCCAAACGACCGCCTCCTTCAAATTGTAAAAAAAGAAATGACCGCTCGGTCGGCGTTTGCTATGAGCGATGAAATCTTGCGGCAGGCGGTTGAAGGAATTTCTGATTTGATTACAACCCCCGGGGATATCAACGTGGACTTTGCTGACATTCGCGCAATTATGGCAAATGCCGGCTCGGCACTTATGGGTGTCGGACGCGCAGCAGGAGAAAAGCGGGCAGAGCAAGCGGCTCGACAAGCAATCAATTCGCCACTTCTTGATGTTTCGGTAAACGGCGCTAAAGGAGTTCTATTTGCAATAGCAGGGGGTGAAGATCTTGGAATGCATGAAATTCAAGATGCGGCAAAAATCATTACCGAGTCAATCGCAGGAGATGCAAAAGTTATCTTTGGAACCATTAACGACCAAAAACTCGGCAAGGGTGAAATCAAGGTCACCGTTATCGCATCCGGGTTTCCTGAAAACACACAGCACCACAAACCGCTTTTTAATCCATACTTAAGCGCAACCGATACTGCTAAAAAAAATAACAATAAAAAAGAAGAAATTTTAACCGCGGTAAATGGCATCACCGGCAGAAAAATTGAACCGGCAGGAAACGGCAATCACGAAGAAGCAGATGATGAATGGGGCGCCGTACCAGCGTTTCTAAGACGCTCTAAAAAAGAGAAATAAAAAAAAAGACTATTAAAAAATCCACCGGGGTAACCGAGGGATTTTTTAATTTGTGACCCCAACCGGATTTGAACCGGTGTTAACGGATTGAAAACCCGCTGTCCTAGGCCAGGCTAGACGATGGGGCCAAGACATTATCGTAGATTTCAGATTGTAGATTGCAGATTAAAGACATCAATTTGCAATTTAGAATTTGAAATTACATCAAATC
>CAYZKP010000012.1:9685-11785 GCA_964479245.1 uncultured Candidatus Saccharibacteria bacterium
GTTCGAGCCCTCTACCCTCCGTAGCGAATAGAATGAGCGAAGGAGGGTAAGCGAGCAAACTGCTTTGCTCGTAATGGTTTTCTATGCGAGCATCGCGAGCGAGAAAATCACCCGTGACGGTAGGTCGAGAGCCCTCTACCCTCCGTTTGTAAAAAACATTTTTGTGTACTATTCTAAAAATCATGGGCAGTTAGCTCAGTTGGTAGACCTGCCTGCCGGCAGACAGGGCATTCCCTTGACCCCAGTACTAAAAATTTTATGCTGATTGATAAAGGACGGCTAGCTCATCTGGTTAGAGCGCAGCATTGACATTGCTGAGGTGACAGGTTCGACTCCTGTACCGCCCACCAAACGAAACAAAAATCATACGATATGTCGTGTGATTTTTGTTTTTTAGTGAATTTCTTTTTTGATACGAGAAGCCGCCTCTTTTATTTGTTTATCTAAATCATCTCGCGACGGGTCAAAGATATATACAAAAGGGAAATTGAGATTTCTGTGTCTTGCTTTACTGCTTCTATAATTTTTTATTGCCTCGCGCGCGTCTTTAAATAACCACGTGTGTTTATAGTTCTTTAATTTTTTTATAATAAACGACTCGGGCGGATTTATGTGAATCCAGAATACTTTAACTTTGTGTTTCTTTCGTAATTTTTTTATATATTTTTGCGCATCCTTCGAACTACAATTTCCATCCATCGCGATACTAAAACCCTTGGTAAGATACGCATCTGCTATAGCGTACGCGACATCCTTTGCGGAGTCGTATCCATACCCTCTGTCCTTAAGCAATTTTCTTATTTCATCTGTAGAAATTCTCAACAAAGACAATTTTTTGCTCAATGGTTTGATGACAGTGGTCTTGCCAGAGCCCACAACGCCGATTGGGCAAATTGCCATTTGTTGTTTCAATTTACGGTGAGGAATTTTCAATATTTTTTCATATTCTTTTTTTATCGCTTTTTGTATCATGGTATTTATTATACCGCAGTTATATATATTGCTCGCACCGCTTTCATCATAGTGGTATTATATATAAGATGTTTGAACGATTATTTGGCGGCCTCCAAAATCCTGAAAATAAAGAACGGCTCATTCAAAGAGCAATTAGTAAAGAAATTGCGAAAGTTGGAGTAAATCTTCCCGGATTACATCTTGCGTTTGAGGCCGCAAAAAAAGAAAACGCTGATAAAAAATTAGGTTTAACTAATAACCATCTTTTAAATATTGTGAGGGATGTGGCAATCGGCATGAGTAGTGCAATAGAAGATAGTATGTACGGTGGCATAGAACAAACCATGAGTAATATTGAGGCGGGAATAAAAAAACTCCGCGAAGGATTGTCCGATGAAGAGCAAAGAACTTAGATTCGGCCCCGTGGGAAAAATGTAACAGAGTAAAAGAATTATTTATTTAAATACTCATAAGCATCCGAGGAAATTGACAAAAATCGCTCTTTAATATAGCCTGCGTAGAGATTGCTTTTTCGATAAAGCGAAAACCCAATGGTTCCCACTCTTTCAGATGTAGAGCCGATTATTCGTAATTGGAATAAAGAAAAATTCGGACAATGGCTCTACGATAGTCTTCGCAATTACCACATAAAAAAGAAAGGGAGATTTTCTTTTAAGCCATTCCATACATTTTTCTGCTACAACTATCATATAACGGAAGAGTTTTTTGCCTTTTATAGCGTACTTCCCGATAGAAAGAAAGCAGTCTTTCGAGCTGGGCTTGCAATTGCTTTAGAAAAAACTGGAATAGATTTCAAAAAGAATGAACAAATCTTTGAAGATATCCTTACCATGGCACGAAAAACAAATTCGTTAGCAATACTGTCTGTTATTAAAAAAAATATAATTCCTCAAATTCCAAAGAAGAAAATTTCTTCTGAGTTACTTCATTCAATCAGCTGGACATACCAGATTCTTAAGACAGAGAAGGAGAAAAATCAAAAGTCGCACCATAGTGCACCCATTTCATAAGAATTTGGGTGTTTTTTATTTAAATTTAGCAGTAAAGTGTTACAATATGTAAATGGAAGAGCGACCAATATCGTATGTGAGAAATTTTATTTTTGGAGTTGAAGACAGCCTTGTT
>CAYZKP010000013.1:0-3623 GCA_964479245.1 uncultured Candidatus Saccharibacteria bacterium
TCTGTTGGGTGCAAGGTTATTAAAGAGCGTGCTTTGGTTGCGGTAGAACTTTTGAAGATGCTCAAAAGGGGCGAAACCCTTCCCCGTACCCCTCAATGGAAAGACGCAACGGAGAAAATTTATAAAACAAAAGACTTTACCGAAGGGGCGTTAAGAGAGTATTATAAAAATATCAACAATGGGTTGGTTGAAACATATCTTGCAAACAAGCCCCCAAAAATAAAACTTATTTCTTTGTAAAGGTTTATTATTATGTCTCACGAACATCCGCTTAAAGAATACCTAAATATTTTATGGCTTAGGCCGGAAAATGCTCTGTGGTCCGCGTATCAGGAATATGCATTACGAATGGCCCCTTTCAAATTGATTTCACCGGCAGTTGATATTGGAGGTGGAAGCGGGTTGCCTTGCTTTGTTATGATGGGAGGAAAAATTTCTCCTGAATATGACTTTTTCTCAAACGTTGACGGACTGGGCTCTTTTTTTGAAGGAAAAGATATTTATGATAGTTTCTCGCAAAAAGGAAGCTCCTCTCTTATTTTTAAAAAACCAAAATTTGTTTTTGATATATCGTTTGACCACAAAGAAAATCTTTTAAAACAGGCGGAATTTTTGGGAATTTATAAAAAGACGATTACTGCTGACGGCAACGCGAGGTGGCCTCTTGAAGATAACTCAATGGAAAGTGCATTCTCAAATATTTTGTATTGGCTTAAAGACCGTCACCATTCATTTAAAGAATTGCGCCGTATATTAAAGCCGGGCGGGCGGGCGTTTCTGTTTCTCCAAACGAAAAATTTTACAAAATTTTGTAAATCATATCATCCGGAAGATTATCCCACGTATGAAAAGACCTTACGTATCCTGAATCGAAGCAGGGTAGAATCCCACTTGTGGCAAAGCGATTTGGAGGAAATTAGGCAGCTGGCAAAAGAGTACGGTTTTTCTGTTTTACACCACCGATATTGTTATTCACAATTTTTTCTCAGCATGTGGGATATTGGTCTACGCCCGCTTTCGCCGGTCCTTATTGATATGGCGAATTCCTTTAACGCCGGACAAAGGAAAAAATACAAAAAACAATGGGTTGAAATATTATATGAAATTCTCAGACCAATTTACGATGAGGAAACCAAAAATTCACCAAAAAATGGAGGATATATATTGGTGATTTTGGAAAAAAATTGATTATTCTGACCTTGTATATTTATCTTAATATCAATTTTTTTGCCTCCCTTTGCCGCTTTTTGCCATTGATACAATATAATATCGCGTTTTCGTGCACACAAGACTTCTTTATCGAATAGCTGCACAACCTTAAGGCGTGTGGGTTGGTTAAAAGTATTGATTACATAAAGAATTTCTGGCGCGCGCATATTATGTCCATCAAACCAAAAATTTATTTTTTACCCCAATATATAGGGCCACTTAAGCACTTCGAACGGTTTATTCCGTATCTTAAGGATACACACGATATTGGTTTTTTATTTATAAGCGGAGACGACATTCGTCGAAGAGAGCTCATTGAATATTGCAAGAACAATCAGTATTCGTATTTTGTAATTGAAAAAGGCCTTAAGGGTAGTTCTCAATTCTATATTCCATTTTTTACTCCAATTAAAAATAGGTATGACCATAGCATGGCATGTCGCTCTTTTCTAAAGACTGTAAAACCTAAAATAATTATTGCTACGAAATCACATTATCCATATGACACAATCTTCAAAGAAGCTAATCGTATGAATATTGACACTATCGTCACGCAATATACACAAGGCATGCTTGTTAGACGAACCTTCGGTTTTGTCCGGCAAAAAACTACATTTATGCGAGGCATCTATCAGCGCCTTTTAAAGATTTTATTCGGTGCGCTAGATTTATTTTATAAAGAACCAAGGTATGGGTACGTGCCTGCTATTCCCAAAAAAATCGTTGTGTATACGCAGAAAGAAGCGCAGGACCTGATTGAAAGAGGATACGACCCTCGCACAGTGCATACTATTGGCCCCATAGATTTTCAAGTTGTAAACGAATTAAAGCAGAAAATTGAAGTGGATACATCTTTTCGAAATAAGCTTCTCGATAAATATAAACTACCTAAAGACAAAATAAAAATTTTCGTTAACTTATTTCGTTTTCACGTTCTGCCTCTTCCGGAGAAATATAAAATGACAAACGAAGAACACGTTCTTCACCACTTTTCTCTTTTTAAAATGATACGCTCTGTTTTTCCGAGAGAGGAGGCAGACATTATCTTAAGAGTTCACCCGTGGGAAAATAAAACATTTTCGATATATGAACCATATAAAAGCCTTGGCGTGAAAATATATCGCAACGAATCAAAGACTGAAGAGCTTGTATGCCTGTCAGATTTATATGTTGGCGATCCAACATCGAGCGTGAATTATATGGTATTAGCAAGCGGTATACCGGCGATTTTTTCAAATTTTTCGGAATTTAAAATGATGAGCCGTTTTGCAGAGAGTTTTTATATTAAACATATTGCTACTAATGAAAAGAAATTTATTTCTCTGCTTTGGCAATTTAAAATGCGTGCCCTTCCAATACAGTACGACAATACGAAAATTAATGTGAGATCTGTTGACAAAACAATTGAATTGATAAATGCGTAAAGTTCCCTGCCGAGCTTAGCTCGATTGACACGGAGCTTTTCAATGATAGGGTTGATGTAGATTGAGTGGCAAAGAGAGCGTGACGCAAATGACGCAGAAAGTATTGGTATCTGCCCCCTATTTTATTCCTGTAATTGATCGTTTCAGATATTGGTTTACGAAAAACAACATTGAAATTGTGTTACCCCCTGTGCGCGAGCGGTTGTCAGAAAACGAACTTCTGCAACTTGTGGGTGATATAGACGGTGTTATCTGCGGAGACGATCAATTTACTGCTGCCGTTTTTGATGCGGCGCCGAAGCTCAAGGTAATTTCAAAGTGGGGGACGGGTGTTGATTCAATTGGCACGGCCGCGGCAGAGAGACTCGGCATTCGTGTGTGCCGAACGCCGGATGCGTTTACCGAACCAGTTGCCGATACGGTCATGGGGTATGTTCTTGATTTTGCGCGGAACATAACTGTCTTTGATAAAGATATGAAAAACGGAATCTGGCGGAAGGTTCATGGTAGGGCGCTTTACGAATCCACGATTGGTGTTATTGGCGTCGGGGCTATTGGTAGCGCGGTGCTTCGTCGCGCGCGCCCCTTTGGAGCGATGCTTCTTGGCACAGATATTCGTGAAGTGCATCCGGGGCACGTTAGAGCGCTCCAAGTTGAGATGGTGCCCCTTGAAACACTGCTTAAAGAATCGGATTTTGTTTCTTTGAATTGTGATCTTAATGAAACCTCACGGCACTTAATCAACGCCGAACGCCTTAAACGCATGAGAAGCACGGCCGTTCTCATTAACTGTGCGCGTGGTGGGTGTGTTGATGAACCGGCGCTGATTAAAGCACTCAAAACAGGTGTTATTGCGGGTGCGGCACTTGACGTGTTTGAAGAAGAGCCATTGCCAAACGATAGCCCGCTTCGGAGTATGGACAATGTGTTGCTTGCGCCGCACGCGAGTAATGCAAGTCCGTCTGCATGGGAGCGCGTGCACGCTTCAAC
>CAYZKP010000013.1:3633-8004 GCA_964479245.1 uncultured Candidatus Saccharibacteria bacterium
GGTAAAGTATGGTTATGGTGCATAGAGAAATGAGGAATGCGCATGAGTAAAAAACGCAACAGTAACATTGCGGCGATTTTAAAAGAGGACGGGGTAGGTTGTTTTACTCGTCGGTTTGAAAACCAAAGGGTTACAAATATTGCGGCGCTCAATGACATATTCAAAACACAGAAAGGATACACATCGTGGAGCGCGCGTCTTCCCTACAACAGCCGGTTTCAAGGAACTCTCATTTGTCAGTCACCAGGCGAAGGAAATCGTTTGCACCATCATCCTGATTCAGACGAGTGCTGGGTTATTGTTTCGGGCGAGTGGGAATGGTTTATTGAAGGAGAGGGCGTACGAAAAGTGAACGCAGGCGAAGTCGTGATTGTTCGGCAAGGAGAAAATCATAAAATTACTTGTGTTGGTCAGCAGCCGGGAATTCGTTTCGCAATCACTGCGCCAGACGCAGCTCATGTCCACGTGGATGAGTAATAGTACGTTGTGAATACTGCCGCGGAGGCATCCTCCGCGGCTTTTTTTTGTTATAACTATACATATATATGAACAACGCGTGGAACGGGACAATTTTCATTGTTATTACGAGGGGTTTTATTATTCGGAATATTTTGCGAAGCGGAGTGTTGCAATGTCTCAAGAACGCTGGTTTTCGCGTTGTAGTTTTTCTCGATACTGATAACGCCTTGCCGATTCCAGAATATTTAAAAAAAGAATTTGAAGATGGCACGGTTCGTTTGGAGCGCATAGCAAGCATGAAGGCTCATGTACGGGGGCATAACAGATTTGCAAACATAACACCGATGCTTATTTCAAGCAAGTCACGATGGATGCACAGCAACATCGGCAATGATAAAAATAAAGCTCGCGCTTTTTTTTGGAAATATATTGAGTTTTTCTTTTTTTCAATTGCAAGCAGATTCCATTTTTTGAAAACATGGGCGCGGTATGTCGAAAAAATGATGTTTAGTCACAACGAATATGCACGATATTTTGAAACCTACAATCCGGTTCTTGTGTTTTCAACCTCAATACAGGCGCAACTTGATATAGACATGATGAAGGAGGCGCAGAAAAGAAATATCCCCACTGTCTCAATGCCGAAAGGGTGGGACAACGTTACGCAACTTTTATATCGGGTCGTACCTTCTGTGCTCATAGTCCAAAATGAGCGGATGAAAAAAGAGGTCGTAAGGATACAGCGAATACCCGCCGATCAAATACACGTGACTGGGTTTCCGCAATTTGACTGGTACAGGAGACCGGAGGTTCTCGTGAGCCGGGAGGAGTTTTGTTCATGGTATGGACTTGACCCGAATAAAAAAATAATATTTTTTGGCTCAGAGGGCGGTTGGGCGCCCGATGATGGACATATTGTTGGAGCGCTTTCACAGTGGGTGAATATGCCGGGTGTATTTGTGAAAGACTCACAACTTTTTGTTCGGCCACATTTTACTGACGTAAAGAGCAAGCGCCTGCTGAAATATGGTACAGAGCCGAATGTGGTCGTTGATGACAACATTACTATATCTGATTTTTTTGGAGACAACTGGGATCCCACAATAGATGAAATTAAAAAATTTACCAACCTTATTTTCCACTGTGACATTTTGATAACGGTTGCTTCAACGTTAACCCTTGATTGTGTTTGTTTTAACAAACCGCTTATCAATATTGCTTTTGGTGTTCTGCATAATCCACGAAATGGAAAAGACACAACGCCCCTCTTGTACACCCAAGACCATTATGCGTGGGTGCTTGAAACGGGTGCCGTAGACCTTGTTCATTCAGAGCGGGAGCTTTTAGAGAGCATAAATTCATATCTAGTTGACCCTTCCCAAAAAAATAAAGAAAGGGCGCGGTTGCTAGAAAATCTCTGTTATAAAGTTGATGGGCGTTCGTCCGAAAGAATCGCAAATATTCTTATAGAAATTGCCAATACACACAATGAATAATTTTTTTCAAAAAGTTTCATCTGGCCTACGCTTGTTTAAAAAAGCGTTTAAGGGATACATACCGCAAATGCTCGCCCTAACTGTTATCGGCTTTTTGAGTGGTCTTCTTGAGGGTGTTGGAGCAAATGCGTTAATCCCGCTGTTTTCATTTGTTACAGGGGGAGATAAAGGAGAGGACTTTATTTCAAAAAATATTGAAAACTTTTTTGGTTTGGTCGGCATTGATTTTACACTGAGTTATCTTTTGGTATTTATCGCAGCTCTTTTTGTTCTTAAGGCTGTAGTTCTTTTTATCGGATCGTATATACAACTTAAGATTTCGTATGGCTATGAAAAAAATAATCGCACCGAATTATTTAAACGATCTTTAGAGTCGCGGTGGTCCTATTTGCTAGAGCAAAAAATCGGCCATTTAGAAAAAGTGCTCTCCGTGGAAACGAGATATGTAACGCGGCTCTTGGAAACTCTAAGTTCGTTTATCCTCATTTCAACGAGCCTTATTGTTTTTATTGTTATTGCGATTAACATTTCTGCCTCTATCACTCTTATCACGATTGGCACAGGCGCAGTTCTTATTGCTTTGTTCCATCCACTTGTGGAAACAACGCGGCGAATCACCGAACACGTTGCTCAAAAAACACGTGACGTGGCGCACTTTGTGAATGAAAACATTCTTGGCGTAAAAACTATCAAGGCGATGTCTGTTTCAGAACCCATAGCTCTATTGGGAGACTCATATTTTGAACTGTTACGGAAACTGCACATCAGGCGGTCGCTCATCGCGAACATTTTCGGAGCTTTTTTCCAGCCATTTAGTATTATTTTTATACTTTTACTTTTTGCGTTCTCTTATAAAACGGGGGATTTCAACCTTCCGGCATTTGTCGCGCTCATCTACCTTATTCAAAGAATTTTTTCACAAGTGCAAAATTTTCAAACCCATACGCAAACAATCTTTAGAATGTTTCCATACCTTGAAAATGTGCTGAAGCACCAAGAACAAGCGCGGAGCAACAAAGAAGAAGATAGCGGAACCCTGCCCTTTGCATTTAATAAAAATTTTTCCTTTAAAAATGTATCATTTGCATATGGGCCCGGGAAAGAAACTCTTTCTCACGTCTCGTTTTCTGTGCCTAGGGGCTCATTTGTCGGGCTTATTGGTCCCTCTGGAGCAGGCAAAACAACGATTGTTGACATAGCTCTGCGCTTATTCAAACCGACAGAAGGGGATGTGCTTTTAGACGATACCTCAATTTACAAAATTAATTTACATCACTATCGCAAAAACGTAGGATATGTGTCTCAAGACATTCACCTGACAAACGACACGGTTGCTCGCAACATTGCGTTTTTTGATGAGTCCATAACAGAAAATGCGATCGTACGCGCGGCAAAACAAGCAAATATTTACGAGGTTATACAAACTCTTCCACATACATTTAATTCAGTAGTTGGGGAGCGCGGCGTTTTACTTTCGGCAGGCCAGCGGCAGAGAGTCGTCATTGCCCGGGTGTTGGCGCGCAATCCGCAGTTTTTAATTCTCGACGAAGCAACGAGCGCGCTTGATAACGAATCTGAAAAACGCATTCAAGAAGTGATAGAAAATCTGAAAGGTAAAATAACTGTTTTAGTAATTGCACACCGGCTTAGTACCGTTATGAATTGCGATACGTTGTTCGTGCTTGACCAGGGAAAAATTATTGAGCAAGGTAAGCCGCAAGACCTGTTGCAAGACAAAGAAACATATTTTTATAAAACATATCATCTCAGAGAATAAAAATATTTAGTTTAATATGCAATACAAGAAATTTAAAATTATTGTTTTTGATTTTCATTCAAAAATGATGATTGAGGTCATTAAGGCACTGCAGGATAAATCCATTGACATACTCTACTGGACTGCATCAAAGAGGGATTTTCTTGACATAGCAAAAAGAAAAGACATTTTTCCGCATACCATTTTTCACGATGCCGATGATGCGGCTGTCGGAATTCCGGCTCCTCGTGTAGACGTCTCCTCGTTTAAGCCGGTAGACACAGCCGTACTCAAACAGTATTTTGAGACAGAAATACAAGCACTTGTCATGATGGATGGCATTGATCTCACGAATACATCAATGCTCAAAAAAATACATCTATACAACACCTATGTTAAATATTGGTCCGGTGTGTTTGAGATGTTAAAACCAGATGCGGTTATTTTTTCCGACGTGCCTCATATGTCATTTAAATATGTCGCCTATAGCATTGCAAAAAATATAGGTATTAAGTGCGTCATTCTTCGGAACACCCAAATTGGAGGGCGTATGTCTATCATTGATGATATTAAAGATTACAAACAATTACGTCGCCGAATTGAATCACAAGAAGGAAGAAATTTCACGGTTGATGATTTGAGTCCCGATGTACGAGATTA
>CAYZKP010000013.1:8014-11578 GCA_964479245.1 uncultured Candidatus Saccharibacteria bacterium
GTACGAAATTACTAAAAAAGACATCGTAACGATGACATGTCACCCGGATTTTATCGAGGAGATACGGCAAAAAAAAGAGCGTACAATTTGTATCGGTTTTTGCCGCATCCAGAGTCAATCAAAAAAAATTTAAAAAACTTCACATTTTTTAAAACACTGTATTTATATATAAAAATGCTTTCTTTGCGGCGACGCTTGCCAAGCCTCGAGTCCTTGTACGCCCCTGTGTGGGCTATCAAATGGCAAGAAAGAAGATGGAGCAAATTGAAACAGTCATTTAAAAAGGAATATGTGCGTTATCAAACAATTCCTGACTATACAAAAAAATATATTTATGTAGCGCTTCACAATCAGCCAGAACGATCAACGGGGACAGAAGGAGGCGTGTTTGTCGACCAAATAGCGATGATTGACTTGTTGTCTTATGTTGTACCTCATGACTGGGTGATTTATGTAAAAGAAAATCACATGCAATGGGTGATTGCACGCACGCATAAGGGCAGATTTAAGGGATACACAAAAGAGATTGCAGAAAAGAAAAATGTGTTTGTCGTTCCGGTTGAAACGTCAACATTTGATTTAATACGAAACGCACAAGTGGTCGCGGCAGTGACAAGTACCGCTGCATGGGAAGCTGTTCTGCGAGACAAGCCGGCGCTTGTGTTCGGTTACACATGGTATATGTATTGTGACGGGGTATTTCGAATTTCTGATCTTGAATCAGCGGGAAACGCAATCAAAAAAATACAACACGGATATAAACCAGATCAGCAAAAAGTAATTAACTTTTTAAAAGCGGCGGACGATACCTTGATATTGGGGTATCTCAATCAGCGGACTCGGGATATGGTTGATTTGAACACCCTTTTAATAAAAGAAGATACAGAGAATATAGAAAGCTTATCAGAGGAGCTATATAAGGAATTAATAGAGTAGGCATCCGCAAGGTTTATCCTGTCCGAGGACAAGGATAAACCTTGTGAGTTGTGGATAACCCTGTGGGAAACTCGCCAAGGATAAACCTTGTCAATCTGATATCACCCAAAATTGAACATTCCTTAGAGAAATGTTATGGTAACACGAGACGAAAATATACAGAGAGGGTGTTATGAGTTTAAAGGTTTTGTTTCTGTATCCAAATTTTAGGGGAGAGACGCTCGTTCCACCGGGCATTACGCTTTTATCACGAATCCTCAAAAATCGTGGTTTTGACGTCGATGTCTTTGATACAACAGATTATGGGCTTGATCTTGCCAAAGATTATGATCTAGAAGTTGAAAAAACCCTTGGCGTGCGACCATCGCCGCACCGCTCTCTCAAAAATACAGATCGTGACCCGTGGGTTGATCTTAATGAGAAGGTTAATTCATTTGGACCAAATCTCATAGCGATGTCGTGTACCGAGAGCACGTTTCTCCTTGGTATTGAGGCGATTAAACGCATCAAGCACCGTGATCCGCGCGATATACCCGTAATTCTTGGAGGTTCTTTTGCTACAGCTGCGCCCAAAAGAGCTCTGGATTTTCCTGAAATTGACATTGTGTGTATTGGTGAAGGGGAAAGGTCGCTACTACAACTTTGTGAGCGGATAAGCCGGGGGGAGCCATACCGTACTGTTTGTGGTCTCGCATTTCGTGACGAGTCCGGTAGGGTTTTAAAGAATCCGCCTGCACTGCCCGTTGATCCCAATGACAACCCGACGGATTTTGATCTCGGTCTTTTTGACAGTGAACGCCTTGTTCGTCCTATGGCTGGGAAACTATACCGGTTGGCACCCGTTGAAACGATTCGGGGATGTGTCTATCATTGTACTTTTTGCAATTCTTGCAATACCGGAAGCCGCAAAAAATCTATGGCAAAAGTTCGCGAGGAGATCGTGTACTATCGCGACCATCATCAGGTTGAGTACATTTTTTTCTGGGCAGACACATTTCTTATGATGTCAAAATCGGAATTGGATGCGTTTTGTGAGATGTATCAAGAGATTAAGCTTCCTTTTTGGGTGCAAACACGCGTTGAAACTATAACGGACTGGAGGCTCAAGAAACTCAAGGATGTTGGGTTGCACCGAATCGCTATTGGCATAGAAAATGGGGATGAAAAATTTCGCCAGAAGGTGGTAGAAAAAGAATTTTCAAATGCGGAAGCAGTACAGGCAACGGAGATTATCGCCGATAGCGGGATTTCTTATAACACCAACAATATCGTGGGGTTTCCTTTTGAAACGCTAGAAATTGCCATGAGGACAGTTGAACTTAATCGGCTTTTTCCTGGTGTTGACACAACGAGTTGTTTCACCTTCACTCCGTATTACGGGACGCCGGCACGCGACATGGCGGTCAGGGCTGGATTTATGGAACCTGACCTTATTGCCGCGGGCTTGGTGGAAGATTCGGTTCTCACCATGCCGCAATTTCCCAAGGAAGAAATTCATAAATTGCGACGCATTTTCTCAATGCTGGTAAAGTTTCCAAAATCTCGCTGGCACGAAATTTTTGCAGCTGGAGAAGATACCCCTGATGGAAAGGAACTTTTTCAGAAGCTCCACGCAGAGTACAGGAAAGAGTTTTTTGGCGAACCAGGAATTTCGTTTTAATGCGTACTAATAGCTCCATTTGTTATGGAGCTTTTTAACGAAACAAACTTCAAGGTCGAACCTTGAAGTTTCCCATTGAAGTTTTAAGTCGCGAGGTATGAGAGATTTTGAATAAAAATAGAAATTGATTGACAGAATTATACAAGGAATTAATAAAATAGCAAGACCATATCATTGACTTTTTTGGTTAAATAGTACTTAGACGGTACAGACAAGTATAAAGACGAGGTTCTCGTGGAAGGCCAGTCAATGGCGAAGATGAACATTGTCAAAAAATTTTCCTTTACGGAAAATCAAGCAAAAATTCCCAAGAAGGTCACCATAATTGCCTGTCCGTGGACATTTTATGGCGATAAGCCAGAATTTGTTTCCCAACAACTTGGCCCCGGGTATATCATGGCTACGGCAGAAGCGGGAGGACACAAGGATATTACTTTTATTGATCCGATGATTCGGGGCGGAGAACTCATTCGCGTTCCAATTCAAACGAAGCTCCAGATGACTAATCGCTTTGGCTATCCGGACGAATGGATTGTTTCTCAAATTCCTAAAGATACGGACGTCATCGGTATTGGTGCGCCATTTACTGATTCACGGATTGTCCTTTATCCGCTTGTTAAAAAAATCAAGGCCGCATTTCCGAATATCCCGGTAGTGGTTGGCGGAGTACTTGCTACCACCATGCCGCAGCAGGTTATTAGAGAATCTGGCGCGGACATTGTCGTAAAAGGCGAGGGAGAAATTGCGTTTTTGCGGATTTTAAACGATACTCCGCTCGAGCAGATTCCCGGGCTTGTATTTAAAAAGCAAAACGGAGAAATTTTTGAAAGCGAACTTCGCAGTGAACAGCTTTTGACGATTGATTTAATTCCTCCTCCAGCATATCATTTACGGCCGATGGCGGAATATGTGAAACATTCTCCGCGTGGCAATAGAAAAGATATAACGCTCTCAATCATTTCTTCACG
>CAYZKP010000014.1:0-2537 GCA_964479245.1 uncultured Candidatus Saccharibacteria bacterium
GTGATTCAACTTTAATCGTCGCATACGAGTATACGGCGTCTCCTCCGGCAACAGTGCCGGTAATTGTCGGTTCGGGATCGGGTCGTGTAAAAACGATATCAAGCGTCTCTAGGGTTGTACAACTTGAAACGGGCGTTGAATACCCACATATTTGGCTAATACGATTTCCCCCACCAACAGTAAGCGTTTCGAGAAGCTCTCCGGAAGACGTGTATTTCTTGTTTGCGTCAACATCCGCGTACAAAAAAAACTTCGTGTCCTCTGCGCTTTCAAAACGAGCGCCATGGCTCGGAAACACGCCGGAACCAACGCCAAATTCCCGCGAGGCAACGCCGAATACCTGTGCCTGTCTTACGGCAAGGGCAATTTCATGCGCCAAGTTTTCAAGCGCGATGGTGCTGCTGAATGTCGGAAAATTCACGAGCACAATCCCCGTGATCATGGTAAAAATAGAAACAGTAACCAAAAGCTCAATCAAGGAAAAACCCCTTTGATTGCAGATTGCGGATTGCAGATTGCGGATTGAATTTTCCATTGAAATTAATGTTTTAAATTGAAATTTGCAATTTGAAATTTGGAATTAAAAGATAAACAGGGATTGAATGTCTATAAAAGAAATATCATAGAGAAATGCGAGCACTGTTCCTATAATCAGAAACGGAGCAAATGGTATCTCACTCTTTATTGTAATTCTTTTAGACCCTTGAAACAAATACTTTAATTTCTTTGCTTTTCCTAGAAGCGCAAGGAGAACTCCTAGAGCAGCCCCAATCCAAACCGCAATAGTAAGCGCCGCGGCGCCACCTGAAATCCCCAAAAGCCAGCCCATACCAAGAGAAAGTTTGGCATCCCCCAGTCCAATCCATCGCCCTTTTGAAAAGAGCCACATTACGGCAAACGGAAGCGCAATCAAGGGACCGGCGCCTAAAGCTTGTAATTTGTAGTTTGTAGTTTGTAGAAAAAAATCATGAGTAAAAATAGTAAAAAATGAAAGGATGACAAAACCATATACGAGAGAGTCAGGAATAATTTTGTGTTTGAGATCATATGTGGCAATGGCAATGAGAATACTGAAAATAAAAAGATAATAGAGCGTAGAGAGTAGTGAATACAGCGAAAAGGGAAATCCTGACTTTAAAAAAATAAGAACGAAAAGCCCGCCGGTTAAAAGTTCTACGATGGGATACCGTAAGGAAATACGGCCACGACACAAACGACAGCGTCCGCGCTGTGCAATGAAACTCAAGAGAGGAATAAGCTCGTACCATGAAAGTTTTTGTCCGCACACAAAACAAAACGAGCGTCCGCGCAAAGAAATGCCGGTCCCCAAACGAAGCACAAACACGTTGAGAAAACTCCCTACGATAAGGCCAAGCATGAACGGAGCCGCAAGAAAAAGTGGGGACATTGTTACTTCATTATACAGCAACAGCCCCTCAGGTTTGAGGGGCTGTTCCAAAAAGTAAGACATTACGGTTTTACATCAAAAATGGGGTCAGTTCCGGCAAAGTCAGCGGCGCTTCCGGTACAAGCAGTTCCGGCTGCGGCATCAGCATCATTACTTAAAGAGGTGTGCGAGGTGTTTTCAAGCGTAGCGCCCAAGTGGTAACTTGTGCAGTTGGCACCAGATCCAAGAGCCGCGTAACTGTACGCTGAACCGTTCGGATCAAGAGGGGTTGCAGAAATATATCCTCCTGTTACTAAGGCGCCAATAGTAGTGGGATATTTACTTCCATTGTCATCAAAATACAGTTCAAACGCGGGACGCAAATTAGTGACATCAGCAACGCGTTTTACATCGCGACCTTTTTGTCGAGCACTATTTAATGACGCAAGCACAACACCGGAAAGGATACCAATAATAGCTATAACAACAAGAAGTTCAATGAGCGTAAACCCCCCCTTTCCACCACCACCTCTTTTTTTATTAAAAAACATATACGATATATAAAATTATCTAGTAAATTCGACTTTGTAATTAAGCAAAGTATTATATCTTGCGATTTTAGTATACCACAGAAAACGCCGTAGGCACGAACACGCTTATCCACATGTGCCAAAAATTAAGGAGTCTCGGTTACGAGATGACTATAATTTTTGAGCACCCCGTCCTTATTTTGCGAAAGTCATACATGCGAAGCGCAAGTGGCAAATAGCCACATCCCTCCCACGGGCGCAGCGCTTCGCCCCACAGGGAAGGCGCCTCTCCGGTCTACGCACTGCGCGAAAATATGCGGTGGCAAAATAAGGAGGGGGTTAAGAAAACTATGGTCGTCGCCCATGCTCCTTCCCATTTTTCTTAAAACCCGCTTGAAATATTGTAAATAGGAATGAGTACCGAGGTCAAAAGGAGTCCGACACCAAGACCAAGCGATACGATAAGAATCGGCTCAATAAGACCAACGAGTGTGTCAACCACGTTGCGTACTTCGCGTTCATAAAACGCCGAGAGCGTACGTAAAATATTCCCGAGTTCGCCCGTTTCCTCACCGACTTTAACAATTTGAACCATAATGTTCGGGATTTCGGTAGTGTGT
>CAYZKP010000014.1:2547-11505 GCA_964479245.1 uncultured Candidatus Saccharibacteria bacterium
ATCTCACAGCCCTTTATCCCTATTTCTTTCATCCTTGAAACAGAATTTCCGCCCTTCACATCTTCAACCGCTTCCGCCAAAATGTGTTCATAGACCACGTTATCAACTACAGCGGCGGTAACCTCAAGTCCCTTTGTCATGGGGATGCCGCTTGTAAGCATGGTGTACATATTGTTGGCGATCCGCGACAAATACAATTTTTGAAAAAGTTTTCCGAAAAATGGCACGGAAATTTTAAACCGATCAAGCGCAAGCCGTCCTGGTGAGGTTTTTATGAACCGCCACAGCGCGATTGCACCTACAAGCATCAATAGAAGCAACAAAAATCCAAAATTCACAAAAAAGTCGCTTAAGCCAATAACAATCTTGGTGTAAAGCGGTATCTCTTGCCCCGTCTCAAGTAAAATCTCCGAGAGCCGCGGGATTACCATAGTAAGCATGAGTATCATCACGACGATAAAGGTGGCTACCACAAACGCCGGATAGATAAGCGCGTTACGTGTTTTGATAGTCAATTCGTATGTTCTATCAAGATGTTCGGCAAGGTGCGCAAACACTTCATTAATTTTCCCCGACTCTTCTCCTGCGCGCACAAGATTTACATAAAACGAAGAAAAAATAACGGGGTGTTTTGCAAGGGCGTCTGCGATAGTTGAACCGCCCTGTATGTCATCGGCAACTTCGGCAAGTTTTTTGCGCAACGCCTTGTTTTCGGTCTCTGTCGCAAGTAGCCGAAACACGCGAAGTGCCGAAACTTCGGCAGTAAATAAAGTAGAAATCTGCCGCGAAAGAATAACAACGTCCCGTACAGAAACTCGCTCAAAAAACGAAAATTGTTTTTCAAAAAATGATTTTTCACCTTGTGAGGCCACCGATACAATAGTAAAACCTCTGCGCTGAAGCGAACTTATGGCAATTTCCTTATTAAGAGCGTCAATTGAACCCTCCTGCTTTTTGCCTTCTTGATTAATAATTTGATAATTGAAAAGCATGCTACATTGTAAGATTAAAGATATATGATTTATGAGATTAAATTATTTCAACATAATGCATTCTTAAATCGTATATCATAAATCTAAAATATTATTTAAACTGATGAAACGCTTTTTGATCAGTGGCATACGCGCGCGCATTTTCTGGAGTAATGTCTCCACGGCGTACGAGCTCCGCAAGCGTGCGATTCATACTTACCATCCCTTCTTGCAGTCCAGTCTCTATCACCACATTAATTTCATGCGTCCGGCCCTCTCGTATAAGATTTGAAACCGCGGCGTTGTTCACTAAAAGTTCATACGCCGGAATCACCCCCCCTGAAATGCGTGGAATAAGCCGCTCTGAGAAAATGCCAGCAAGGCTTTGCGAAAGTTGGACCCTGATTTGATTTTGCTGTTCCGGTGGAAACGTATCAATAACACGGTCGATAGTTTGAGCCGCGTTATTTGTGTGAAGCGTTGAAAACACGAGGTGTCCGGTGTCAGCCGCCGTAACCGCTGTCGCGATCGTTTCGGGTCCGCGCATTTCTCCCACCATAATGACATCAACATCCTGCCTAAACGCAGATTGAAGCGCGCGATGAAAATCTCTCGTATCGGAACCGACTTCGCGTTGCTCAATAATAGAGTTTCCGGGTTCATACACAAACTCAATCGGGTCTTCAATCGTAATGATGTGTTCTGCACGTTCTTTGTTGATAATGTTAACCATTGCCGCAAGCGTTGTTGACTTGCCATGCCCCACTGGACCAACAACGAGGAAAAAACCCTGTCTGCGCGACGTAAAATCACGCAACACAGAAGGCAGATTTAATTCTTCAAGCGTTGCGATTTTTCCGGGAATAAAACGAAGTGCAATCCCGATCGCTCCTTGCTGTACAAATGCGCTTCCTCTAAAACGAACCCCCTCCCGGGCACTATATGAGAAATCAAGCTCGTGTGTTTCTAGAAATTCTTTTTTTCGCTCTTCCCCCGCAAGAATAGTCAGAAACGACAGCATATCTTCTTTTGAAAGCGGCGGAAGTTTTGTTAAAGAAACAAGATCCCCGGCAACACGAATGGAAGGGCGTCTCCCTGACGAGAGATGTAAGTCAGAAGCCCCCTCTTTTATTGTCACTTCAATCAATTGGTCCAGTTTTGTTTTGTCCATAAAAAATTTAAGATTTACAATATAAGATATAAAATTTATGTTTTTTAAAATCTAAAATCGTATATCTAAAATCTGAAATCTGTTGTTATTTATTTTCTAAATACTCCTCCACTTTTTTCACAATTTCCCCCGGCGTCGCGCTTGCTTTTACAAGGTACCCGATAGCACCAAGTTCTTTTGCTCGCACGATGTCAGATTCCTGACTTACGTTTGACAGAACGATAATCAGAGCATCTTTCGAGAGTTTTTCTTCCTTAAGTTTTTGTAGAAGAGCAAAACCATCAAGATTCGGCATTACAATATCAAGTAAAATCACATCCGGTGCACCCTTTTTAAGTTGCAGAAGTGCGTCGACGCCAGAAAGTGCTGTTCTGACAGAAAACCCAGCCTCCTTGAACTTAAGCGCGTACATATCAAGCAAAAACTGGTCGTCATCAATGATCAAAATGCTTTTTTGATATCCCGCCATAATACATCTTTATTATACAAGAATTGAATACGAGCTACTATGTGTAAACTCACAGCGTATTTACTTCGTCAAACGGAATAACGCCAGCCGCCGCTTTTAATACCGCATCTTCTTTCATGGTAAGCATGCCTTGGCGCCGCGCAGCAGCAAGTATTTCCGATTCAACAGGATTCTTTAAAATAATATTTTCCATTTCCCGATCCACCCTAAACATTTCAAACACTCCGATTCTGCCGCGAGTACCCCCAGGACACTCCGGAGAAGGAGCGGCTTGATACACCTTACTCACGCGCGGAAGTCGTTTTTTAAACTCCGGTGGAATATCTTGAAATAATTTTTCAATTAAAACTTTAATACTTCCTTCAACGGGTATCGTTTTCTTTGAGTCCGGACACAATACCTTCACCAGCCGTTGCGCCATACCCAAAATGAGCGTTGCCGCAATCAAGTACTGGTCTATGCCCATATCAATAAGGCGCGGCACAATACCTGCGGCATTATTCGTGTGAAGCGTTGAGAGTACGAGGTGGCCAGTAAGAGCTGACTGAATCGCAAGCTCTGCGGTTTCTTTATCCCGGATCTCTCCCACCATCATGATGTCTGGATCTTGCCGCAGCGTTGTCCGCAGGCCAGAAGCAAATGTATAACCGATCTCCGGCCTTACTTGCGATTGACTTATGCCCGGGATACTGTATTCAACCGGGTCTTCAAGACTAACGACATTTTTCTTGTCCCGATCAACCTCATTCAGCATGCCGTAGAGTGTCGTTGTTTTTCCAGATCCTGTGGGACCAGTAATCAAAACCATACCGTATGGGCGCTTGACCGCCTCACGAACAATGTCAAGATATTCCTTAGAAAGCCCGGTTTTATCAAGTTGGGCAATCCCACGCTCCGGGTCTAAAATACGCATAACCACTTTTTCGCCATAATAGGTAGGGAATGTGGACACCCGCAGATCAACGGTGCGACCTTGGACTTTCATCGGGAACCTTCCATCTTGAGGCTTCCGTTTTTCATCAAGCTTCAGGTTCGCCATCACTTTTATACGCGCGACAACGGCATTCAAGACCGAAATGGGAAGCTGAAGGCTCGTGTAGAGCACTCCGTCAACGCGAAACCTTACACGAATGTGTTTGTCGCCCGGTTCAATATGCACATCAGACGCTCGGCCATCAATCGCGTGCTGTAAAATAACACCCACGATTTTTGTAATGGGAGCGTCCTCAAGAATAACCGCCGTGCCGTCAATTTTGCCGCCAATTTTTTGGGTCACAGCAGAAATCTCAGGTTGCGTACTCGCTTTCGGAGAAACGAACACTTCTTTTTCGGGAGTTGGTTTAAAACCTTCTTCAATCTCTCCGAGCGCCTTGTGCACTTCCCCGGTTAAACTGCGATAATTTTGAAGCAGCGCATCAAAATTGGCTTTAGAGATAAGAAAAATTTTAAACGGGACATTCAATTTTGAAGCAATAAACTGTAACGCATCCCGTGCTTCCATATTGTCAGGATCAACCATGCCAACCTCAAGAACCCCCTCTGCAAAACCTACAGGGATAAACTGATAGTGCAGCACCGCTTCTTCGGGAATATAACGGAGCAAATCTGTTGAAATCGCTTCCGGATCAACGCTGCGGACGGGAACGTTGTAATATTCCGATTTCAAACTTAACAACTTTTCCGCGTCAATGCCGCGTTTTAAAAGCGCGGGCTCAATGTCTCCCGTATCGGCAGATTCCTCAATAATTTTGTCTAGCTCCGCAGAACTAAAAATTCCTTTTTGAACAAGGTGGTCTAAAAAAGCCATGCCAATGTTGTTAAAATTTACGAGCCCAATGCGAAGTAAATTTTACTACAACATTGAGCACCCCCTTCTTTTGCGCGCTTGCGCGAAAAGGAGGTGGGTTAAGAAAAATATAGTCGCTCATCATTTATTCGCTCCTTATTTTTCTAAAGCGGTCCAAACGGGTTTCTTCTGCCGCGCGGCTCCTCTTGCAGTTGTACGCTCTCGTCTTTGAGACTGTTAAAAACACGGTCTTCAAAAATGGTCGTATCAAGCCGCAAGTTGTTAAGCGTTTCAAGCAATGCTAAAAACTCCTGCACAACCGTCTGCCCCCCGGCAGGAGCTTGTAGAGAGACAAGTAGCGGCCCTTCTGCTTGTCTCGGGAAAAAGAGCGAGTAGCCAATAAAAAGCACCACGACAAGAGCAATACCGAGAATGATGTTTTTTACTTTTTGAGACATATAAAATTTTAAATTGTAGATTTCAGATTGTAAATTAATATTTCAAAAATTTGCAATTTACAATTTTAAATTTGCAATTACTTAAGCCAATACGTATCAACCTCAACCTCATATTCATATAAATCTCCACGACCACGGGTAAATGAGAGCGCAACCACGTCAGCAACACGCAATCCCGCTTCAACCTCACGCAAAAAGGTAACCAAGGATTCATAGCGCCCGAGGAGAGAAAAGCTCATGCGAATTCTTCCATAAGGAGAGTCATCCGGCCCAAATGCTCCCGAGTCGCCGCGTACGTCTTCACGAGTGCGCACATTTTGCAAAATCATGCCATTTCTCGTCGCGATCTGATCAATTTCAAGAATCAGCCGCACATTATCAACATGGTCGGGTAAAATTTTCTTGAGCCGATCAATATCGGAGGTGCTGATATTGTTATACGTCGTAAGCAATGTGTCGCGAGCCGCCTGAACCTTTCGGGAATTAGAGAGCGCATCATTTAAAACGCTGATTTGTTTCTGCTTTACCTTGGCTGTTTCATACCGTGGAACGATAAAAAAGAAAAACAAACCAAGTGCGGCAAGAAACAAAATAAGCGGTGCAATTCTTTTAATCATGATTAAAAATTAGCGACAGTATTTTTATACTCTACAAGCCGCCGGTTGATATTCGCAGAAAAATTAAATGTTACATTACCGGCATTATCAAGCCGGAGATTTGAAAAAATCGGATTTTCAATAAACGTGTTTTCTCCAAACAGCACAGACTGCAGGGCAACGGAAGAATAGCTTCTCGCGACCCCATCAAGTCGAACCATCAGGTCCCCGTCCGGCTCAAGGGCATATCTAAAACTATCAAAAGAAACAGACGTGAGCGTCAACTGTTCAAGCAAACTGAATAGCGCGGAAAATGCGATGTGATTATTCAGTATTTCCCGCACTGATTTAATACGAGAATCAATGCGCACGAGACCTGAAACGAGCTCCGGCTCTACCGCCCGTTTTGCTCGTTCAATGGAAGCAGAGAGAGCAGATTCTTGCCTTTCAAGGATTGCGCCATACAAATAAATGCCACCGGCAACAATAAGCGTGGCGAAGAAGATGATGAGCGCAATAAACAATACAATATTTACACCCTCTCCGCGCGCGCTCTCTTCTCCGCGCGTAATTGGTTTTTTCGGTATAAATGAAGTTTTAAATTCAGCCATGCCAATTTTTAGATTTAAGATATATGATTTACGATTTATGATTTAAAAGATAAAAATTTTACAATATTATAGATTCAATCTTAAATCTTACATCTTAAATCATAAATCTAAATTATTCGCTTTCTCGCAATTGGCGGAGTGCCACGCCAAGAGACACTGAAAAGCTCGGACCGATTTCTTTGAGAATATTTTCAAGAAATGCGGGAGTTTCTACTTTTGAAAATGGGTGCGCATACACTACCTCATTTTCCAAATTGTTTTTCGCAAACGAGAGCATGCCCTTAAGGAGCGACCCGCCTCCGGTCAGCACCACCTTATCAATCGTTTTGTGCTCTTTCTTTTCATGCTCAAGCAGCACTCGGTTCACTTCAGAAAACACGCCACCCATAATGAGGTCAGCTGTTTCAGCAACCCGGCTATCCACCCCGTCGCCACTTTCAAATCCATATTTGCGTTTCAATTCTTCAGTTTCCGCAACGCTTTTTTGGAGCGAGCGCGAAAGCGCGATGGTAATATCTTGTGAACCGTGACTTATCACATGAGACCGATACACAATCCCGCCTTCAACAATTGCCACATTCGTAGCAGAAGCACCAACATCAAGCAACACAAATGTCCCCGGAACCCCGCTTATAAGTGCGCGGATTGCGCTAAACGTTTCAATTTCAAGAAAAGCGACTCTTAATCCTTCACTCGCCGCAATGCGTTCGTACTTATTAATGATACTGTTATGAATCGCCACCAAAAGCACATCGGTCATATGTGCTCTCGCCTCCTGTTCTTTTTTTTCCGCCTCTTCTCCCGCCTCTCCGAATTCTATCGCCTCCCGCTCTCTCCGCGGAATAACCCAGAAATCAAGAGTGACTTCAGATATCGGAACTGGGATGTATTTGCGTGCCTCAATCGGAACCATGCTCGCCAAGTCTTTTTCAGAAACAGTCGGAAGTGAAATAACAGAGGTAATGCTGGCATTGAGCGGAATGGAAAACGCCGCGCGCTTTGTGGTAACATTCGCCTCACGCATGATATCCCGGAGCGCCTCGGAAAGCTTTTCAACAGGAAGGTTCGTCGCCTGCCCAACTTCAAGCCCCGCATAGGGCCCGAGAGCAAGCTCTCCGTACGTTTCAAGGATTGCTCGGCCTTTTTCTTTGCGTAGTTGAACAACCTTTATAGAGGAAGATCCAATATCAACGCCAAGTACACTGCCTCCGCCGCTTTGCAATCCCTGCAGGATTTGTCGCGGAAGTTGAGCGATATTTTCTAAAATGCCCATAACAGTTCTATTTTATCAATTGCAGAGTGGTTCTACCAATGTGATAACTCTATATAGTAGTATAACATGCGAGCATGCTCTATCTCTGACAATTGTCAACACTTATCCCCACACGCTAAAAATATGAAATACATACAAAAAACGCTTCAAATGCTTCTCGGCGAGCTATTCCCCGCATTGTGTTTCGGATGTGGAAGAAAAGACACATATATATGTATGGATTGCAGAGCGCGTATAGCTAAAACACGACATGATGAACCCGGATTCTTTTCGGTATTTGAATACAAAGAAAAACCCGTCCATAGTCTGTTGCAGTCATTAAAATATAAAGGAGGCCGTGATGTTGCAAAAACCTGTGCCGAACTACTCTACGAACATCTCTGTGAATATCTTGGAGAACGGGTGTTGTTTAATAAATTTGAAAAACCGCTTGTCGTGCCGATTCCTCTCCATCCTAAACGCATGCGAGAACGCGGATTTAATCAGGCAGAACTTATCGGCCGAGAGCTCGTGAAGCTTGATGCCTCCTTAGAGTTGTCCTCTGATATGCTGAAGCGAATAAAAAATACGGAAAGCCAAACGAAAATGAAAAATAGAGACGAGCGAATTAAAAATGTGCACGAGTGTTTTGCTGTGCATAATCCAGAAAAAATCAAAGAAAGAAATATTATTTTAATTGACGATGTGTATACAACCGGCGCAACGATGAATGAGGCGCGCGCCGCTCTCAAGAAAAGTGGCGCGCGAGAAGTTTTATGCGTCACCGTTGCGCACTAAAATAAAAACCGCCACAAAAAGGGGCGGCTTCTCAATCAGTGTCGTCATCGTCAAAAATTGGCATGCCATTGATATGCGTGGTAATTTTTCCTCTTTCTTTGTGTACAACCAAAAAAGAATTATCGCTAAAATCAATTCTTAAATTTCCTGAATGCGGCCGATTATCCTTCATCCTTGAACGCACCACGGTTACCTTTTTTACACTAAGATTCGCGATCGCTATTGAGACCGGGTCAGAGGCATCTTCATCGACCATGTGCAGAAACTCTCATCCCAAAACTGCATTCAGGATACCCTGCAGAATAATTATGTCAAATAAAAAACCGCCCTGAGCTTGTCGAAGGGCGGCTCTGTAAGTAAATTACTTGTCTATGAGCGTTATAGTCCTTCCGGCGCCTACGTCAACCGACACAACGGTGCGACTATCCCATTCATAATGAATTCCCGGTCGGCTTATTGCCCTTGTGGTAATTTCGATGCCATCTCCACAAATGATTTTAAAACCATCGTCGCCAACAGCTTGAACGTCCAGAATGTTTTTACCTTTCAAAAATGCCTTCGCCAAACGGAGTTTGTCTGAAAAGTTACAGGCTCTCCCGTGCATTTTCATTAAACGACGTAGCCGCTGTTCTGTCGCCTGAAGTGATTTCACATCAACTTTTGCTTTCGTCATGAAGAAATACCCGTTTTGAAATCTGAAACTACGATACCAATTATCGCCAGAATAAACAAGGCTGAAAAAATCTTAAATCTATACAGAATACTGTATACATGATACTTTATACATAATTGGAGGCGTGGCTGAGCGGTCGAAAGCAGCACACTGCTAATGTGTTGAACCCGAAA
>CAYZKP010000015.1:0-4392 GCA_964479245.1 uncultured Candidatus Saccharibacteria bacterium
TCTTAAGCCCCGCAAAAATCCTTTTACGGTTATTCAGGCATTCATTCAATTTCAACAATCGCATCCCGAATACAAATTAGTTGTTGCCGGAAAGGGCGGAGGTCCTTACTATGAAACAATGCAGAATTATATACGCAAACACAACGCCGAAAACAGCGTATTATTTACCGGATTTGTGACTGATGGCCAATTATCATACCTTTACAAACGCGCATTTGCCCTTGTGTTTCCAAGTTTGTTTGAAGGCAGCTTCGCTCTGCCGGTGTTTGAGGCAATGGATTGCGGCGTGCCGGTCATCACGTCAGGTGAGGGTCCATATGAATCGCTTGAAGAAACGGTGGGGGATGCGGGGCTCCTTGTTAACCCGATTGATACTGACGCAATTACACATGCAATGAAACGACTTGTTGAAGAGTCGGGTTTACGCGAAACACTTATACAAAAAGGACACGAGCACGCAAAAAAGTTTTCGTGGGAAAAAGCAGGAAGAGAGTTGCTACGAGTGGTCGCTAAAGTTCTAAGCACGAAATCCTAAATCCAAAATCAAGGTCCGACCTTGAAGAAATGGTATGAAAAATAATAATGCGCTATTTAAAATTTTGTTTGTTATCGCCATTCTTGCGGTTGGCATTGTCTATTCTGCATTACCGCATTTTGTGCGTTATGAAGCATTAAAAAACCAAGGTCTTCGTTATATTCCATTGACCATTGAATCAACGTTTGATCACCTCAATATTCACGCCGCACGTTATCGAGACGTTGTTGACGGCACGCTTTTCCCGAATGAAATGGATACGTATGAATATAAAGGGGGTCCGATTTTATGGCCAATTCTTACCCCGTTTATTATGTCTCCCTTTTTTTTGCCATTTGACTCTGTATTTCCCGGGATCATAATGACCGATTTTCTTTTTCCCGCACTGCTTTTCGTTGCGCTCTTTTCTCTTCTTCATGCATTGACACAAAACAGGTGGTTCGCACTTTTTTCTGCGTATACTGTTTTATTGTTTCCGCAATTGCCGGTTTTAATTCCCCCCTCGTCCTTTGCAGAGCTTAAAATGCTTTTCTTTCAATTTGTTCCGTTTTCCGGGGTTTCAACATCTGAACTGAATTTTCTCGCTCGTGACTCGTATATTCCAAGCGGCCCCTTTTTTGTTCTCATGTTTTATTTTGTATATTGTGCGCTTTCAACAGAGGCGAGGAAAAATCTTTTTATAATTTTAGGAGGAGTTTTTTACGGGTTGCTTTTTTATCTCTATTTTTATTTTTGGGTATTTGCCACAATTTTTCTTGGCATCCTGTTCCTTGTGTTTCTTTGTACAAAAAATTATTCCGCCGCTCGGATTATTTTTCTCACGAGTTGTGTGGGGGTGGCTGTTTCAATTCCATTTTGGATAAACCAATACACGCTCACGCAACTTCCCTCATACAAAGACATCATTTCTCGTATGGGTATTGAGGAGGGTCATGCAATTCGATGGTTTTTGTGGAAGACATATCTGCTACAGATTGCGATGGCGGCTTTTGCGATTTATTTTGGCCATATATTTTCTAAAAAAACACTCGGAATCTTTCTTGCCGCGCTTGCCGTAACAGGCATTGTTGCCTACAACATAAATGTAGTAACTGGATGGTCGGTACAGTCAGACCATTGGGGAAATAAGATATTCTTAATAACGAATGGAATCATCTGGCCGCCTCTTGTATACTACGCGTGGCTTTTTGTGATACCTTTGCTGAAAAGAAATGAGGTATATGTGAAAAAGCTGCTTTCTGTTCTCGCTATACTTGTTGTTACGACTCTTACCGCCCACGTTATAGAAAGCACAATTAAAGAAAATACGAAGCACGCCCTTGCCTACACAGTTTCTGCTCCAAGTATGGATGCATACGAATGGCTTACTAAAAACACTCCAAAAGATAGCGTCATTATGACTCCGTCAATTGAAACCAACATTGAAATTGTCGCCTACACGCATAACAGAATTTTCCAAGCACGTTCCCAAAACAATCTTCTCTCAAAGAACGAAGTGCTAGATCGTTTATATACAACACAAAAGTTTTTTGGCGTGTCTTCTGAAAAATTTTTTGAGACAATCAGTTCCTCGCTTGGGGTTTTTAATTTTTTTACTGCTGAATATAATAGTAGGGCGCTTGACTCTGCCTTGCGAGCCTATAAATATCCTGTTTATCAACTTTCGCCAGATGTTGCTCGTATTTTTCTAAACAACTATACCAATTTTAAAATCCCTGATGAAATTCCCTATCGGCTTGATTTTATCTTTATAGGTTCTCGTGAGCGTGAAATGGGTATCGGTCAGCAGGTTTTGGGCCAATATAAAAGACTGTATGATATGAATGGTGTGACAATATATGAATATAAGAGCAAATAAATATGCGTCAGTTTTTTGTTAAAACAATTCTTTTATTTTTAGGACTCAGTTTTGGAATTGCGATTTTAGAAACGGGCATTCGTTTTTTCCCTGAACAAGCACCGCCTCGTCTTCTTGGACTTATTGAACCCGATCAATATATAGGAACAATATATAAAAAGAATCTTGATACGTATATTGAAGCCGAGGATGATAAAAAAAATACTATTCCATTTCGCACCAATAGTTTTGGATTTATCGGCGAAAATTGGGCATCAAAAAAACAAGAGATTCGTATAGTAAATCACGGCGATTCATTTACCGCAGGATCTGCTGTCCCATATGAGAAAAACTATGTGAGTCTGCTTGGAAATATAGTAAGTGGGCGTACAGGAACTGTAATTAAAAGTCTAAATTTTGGTGTTGTGGGTCAGGGAACAAGAGAGGCGCTAGAAACTTACCGACACTATGGGCAGCAAGCTCAGGGAGATATGGTGCTCTTGTGGATGTATCTTGGTAATGATTTTTATGATAATTTAGAAAATAGTATCGTGCAGGAGAGCGACGCGACAGTTGCGGAAGAAGCTCAAACAGAACAAAAAATTTCTTTTGCTGTCGCGTTACTCAGAAAATCAGAATTAGTACGCTTTGTAAAAGATACGGTGGCGCAGGCGCCTTGGGGTCATCGCGTCTTTTCAATACTTTCAGGGATACCGGGAGTGGGACAATTCATCTATAAAGTTACCTTGGCAGAATATCCGCCCAAGATACCAGTAGATCTGCTTTTAATGTTTACTGATTATGAACAAAATGAAACTGCTCTTAATGAAACGAGAAAGTATCTTCAAGAATTTTCTACGACGGTGAAAGATGATGGAGGGGAATTTTTTGTTATTTTAATACCTGCGCATTTTCAAGTTGATCCTGATGCGTACGCGCGTCTCACGAAACAATATCCCGAATTATTAGAACGAGGCTTTGATAAATTTCAACCAAATCGAGTCTTACAAGAGACATTAAAAGGTCTTGATATTCCATATTACGACTTAACAAATTCTTTTGTCGCACAATATGAAAATGGGGGAGAGCAACTATATATCTGTCGCTTTTGTCATCTTTCCGAAAGCGGCCACACGCTTGCCGCAGAGGAATCTGCCAATTTTCTCTATGAGCGTTATTTTAAGTCGCCATGAAATCAATACTTAAAAAAGCATATCGCTATTGGATGAAAGGAGTGTATATTCTTGGAGAAGTCAACGGTCGCATTATTTTTACAGCCATTTTTTTTATCGTACTTGGCGCCTATGCATTGAGTATAAAATTTTTCAATATCTTTAAAAAAACACCCACACATACAAGTTATTGGATTGAAAAACAATATAAAGAGCCAACGATAGAAAATCTCACAAAGCAGTTCTAATTTTAAAACTTTTTATGCATACAGCCAAAAGAACGGTCATTCTCGGCATATCCTGTTTTTATCACGATGCGGCAGCGGCGCTTCTTATTGACGGAAAGATCATTGCGGCCGCGCAAGAAGAACGATTTACAAGAAAAAAACATGACGCAAATTTTCCTGAACACGCTATCGCGTATTGTCTCAATACCCAAAAGCTTTCAATTAATGATATTGATCACATCGTTTTTTATGATAAACCAATGGCAAAATTTGACCGACTATTGCAGACCTATTTAAATGTATGGCCGCGCGGACTCCGATCTTTTACAATGGCGATGAAGGTGTGGATGAAAGAAAAACTATGGGTGGAACACGTTATCTCAAAAAAATTAGGATATAAAAAGGATGTCTTATTTACTGAACATCATTATGCTCATGCGGCCAGCGCTTATTATTGTTCGGATTTTAATGATGCGGTTGTGGTCACGATGGACGGCGTTGGGGAATGGGACACGACAACTGTGGGTTATGGAAAAGACAACAGAGTACGCTTAACGCACAGCATTAATTTCCCACACTCGCTCGGCCTTTTCTACTCAGCCCTTACATATTATTTAGGAT
>CAYZKP010000015.1:4470-4934 GCA_964479245.1 uncultured Candidatus Saccharibacteria bacterium
AAGGTGAATAGCGCGGAATATAAAGTGATGGGGCTTGCGCCTTATGGCAATCCGGATATATATTACAACACTTTTAAAAAATTGATCACCGTTGCCGATGATGGGAGCTATAAACTCAATATGGATTACTTTTCGTATGAATACGGAGAAACGATGACTAATAAAAAATTTAATAATCTTTTTGGCGCGCCTCCGCGCGATCCGGAATCTAAATTAAGCCAGCGCCATAAAGATATTGCAGCGACCCTTCAAAAGATAACAGAAGAAATCGTATTGAAAATTGTTTCGCACGCGCAGGCCCTATATCCATCAAAAAATTTATTTGAACAAAACAATTTGTCTTTACAAAAAGAAGAATTCAATTACTTTATAGAACAGTTAAATAATTTTGAATTAAAATACATGTCTTATTTAGATAGTAAGACGAGGTTGCTGCTCATGAATTTAGAGAATGAATTGGATAA
>CAYZKP010000015.1:4944-7412 GCA_964479245.1 uncultured Candidatus Saccharibacteria bacterium
AATTGCTCAAAATTATGTGATTGGTTGGTTCCAGGTAAGAATAGAATTTGGACCACGCGCGCTAGGGAATAGGTCAATTATCGCCGATGCACGCAACAAAGAAAATTGGCAGCGCGTGAATCTTAAAATCAAATTTCGGGAAAGTTTTCGTCCCTTTGCTCCCACGGTGCTTGAAGAGTGCGCGGATACATATTTTGATCTACAAGGATATGCAAGCCCCTATATGCTTTTGGTCGCAGCAGTAAAAAAGAAAAATGTACCCGCTGTAACACATATTGACAATTCTGCTAGAATACAAACCGTAAGCAAGAAAGAGAATGAGCGATATCATGCGCTTATAAACGCATTTTATAAAAAAACGCAATGTCCTGTAATTATCAATACTTCATTTAATGTACGCGGGGAACCAATTGTGTGTACGCCGAAAGACGCGTTTAATTGTTTCGTTAATACGGATATGGATTACCTGGTTATGGGTAATTACATTTTTTCAAAAAATGAAAATCCGATATTGGGACAGCTTAAAAATATTGGCGATTATTTAAAAGAATTTACTTTAGATTAACGCTCTTAAAACTTTTTGTAAACAAGTTTTAAAATGAACTCTAAAAATATGGTTTCTCATCCAAAAATAAAAGTTTTATTTCAGTTTTGGCAATTTATGAAAGAAAATAAAAAGTTTTGGCTTTTGCCAATGTTCGTTATATTGTTATCGTTCGGGCTTCTTCTCATATTTGCACAAGGTTCTGCATTTGCGCCATTTATTTATACTATTTTCTAATTGATGGAATTAATAGAATATAAAAATCTTGCAGAACGGGAACGTTTCTTTTGGTGGAATGTTGGACGGCGGCATATTCTTAAAGATGCACTGAAGCGCCACCTTGGCACCCCGGGCACTGCAAGGGAAATATTAGATGTCGGATGTGGTCCGGGGGGCAATATGTTGTTCCTTAAAGAATTCGGGGCCGTTACTGGCCTTGATTCAAACGGTGAAGCTCTACGATATGCTCGCGATGAGCCATACAAAGATCTTATACAGGGAACTCTAGAACAGTTGCCGTTTCACGATAATTCTTTTGATGTTGTTGCTGCGCTTGACGTGATAGAACACGTGGAAGGCGATACGCAAGCCCTTAAAGAAACATTTCGAGTACTCAAACCGGGCGGTATCCTGCTTGTAACAGTTCCTGCGTATGCGTGGATGTGGTCAGCGCACGACGTGGTACTGCATCACAGAAGGCGTTATTCACGAAATGAATTGCGGACGAAAGTTTTACAAACAGGGTTTTCTATAGAAGCATTGAGTAATTTTATTATTCCCTCCATTCCGTTTCGTGCAGTGAAGATTATCATAAAAAAAATAAAAGGCATTCTTAAACTTGGAAGTAGCCAAACCTTACAAACTGACGACGTTATTTTGCCTACGGCTCTCAACTTTTTGTTTATACTTTGGCTTCATATAGAAAGATATGCAATGAAAGCATTTTCGCTTCCATTTGGCAGTTCCATTCTTGTGATTGCCCGTAAATCTCCTTCTTAGGGTGCTTGCAAACCAAACAGGCACTGTTGTAGTTTTAACTATATGATATCTGTTATTTTCCCAGCATATAATGAAGAAAAAAACGTTGAGCTGCTATATAGGCGAATACGTGAGTCGCTACAAAAAATCGGTGAGGATTTTGAAATCGTCGCGATTAACGACGGTTCAACCGATGGGACGCTTAAGGTTCTAAAGGGACTTTCTCCGATAACAATTATTGCTTTTGCAAAAAACAAAGGACAATCAGCCGCTCTTGATGCCGGAATAAAGAAATCCCGCGGAAATATTATTGTGACCATTGACGCTGATTTACAAAACGATCCGAATGACATTCCTCTTCTCGTTAGCAAAATTCAAGAAGGATATGACGTGGTATCTGGATGGCGGATACATCGGCACGATACAGTTCTAAGAAAAATTATTTCCCATTTTGCCAACTGGCTTACTTCGCACATGACGGGGCTTTACTTGCATGACTCCGCCGCGCCTCTTAAGGCTATGCGCAAAAGCGTTCTTCAGGGGGTTAACTTGTATGGGGAAATGCACTCATTTTTGCCTGCCGTCCTTTTTGCGCGTGGAGCAAAGGTCACGGAAGTTCCTGTTCGGCATTTTGAAAGAAAATTCGGAAAATCAAAATATCACCCAGCGAAGCTCATGAAAAGTTTTGCCGACCTTTTGGTAGTCAAGTTTATGTCTGATTACATGGCGCGCCCCTTTCTATTTTTTGGTGGGTGGGGATTTGTAAGTATCATACTCGGACTTCTTGCGGGCATAGCGTCTGTCGTTCTTAAGTTATTGGGAGTTTTTTATCTTACGCAAACGCCACTCCCGACCCTTGCAACTCTCTTTATTGTGGTGGGGGTGCTTCTCATTATGATTGGATTTTTGGCTGAAATCATGCTTCGTATTTATTACGAAAACAAGG
>CAYZKP010000015.1:7422-11424 GCA_964479245.1 uncultured Candidatus Saccharibacteria bacterium
ATAATAGAAAATCCGTGAACGAACATAATGATAATTCGGTAATTACCATATATATCGGAACCCCACTACAAGGAATTCCGACGGTTTTTTTTCTTGATAAAGTTTTATTTCCTGAAAAATATATAGAACAAAACATCTGGAATATGTTTCAGGGCGCGAGTGGTGAGGCGCCATTCAATTTTCTAAAAGTTGTTTCTCATCCGCACAATGCTGATTTTCTTTTATTGCCGCATAATTACTTTTCATTGCGGGCACTTCCTCCTGGCGCCCACGAGCTACTTTCGCATTTGCTCAACTGTGCGGAACAATACAAAAAGAAAATTCTTATATTTGAACAGGCGGACTCTGATGAACACATTGATGTGCCGCATTCTTATATTTTTAGGTATTCGCAATACGGATATAAAAAACGCGAGAACGAAATTATCACGCCGCCATATCCACTTCATGACAGGTCGCATGGACTTGCTGAATATAGAGAAAGAACGTGGAAAGAGATTGTCCCGCAAGAGAAAAACAATAAACCGCTCGTTAGTTTTTGTGGATGGGCAGACTTTCCGAGTTTGTATCGTAAATATACCTATTGGGCGCGGGTGTTTTTAGCACATGTAAAAAAATACATTTTTCATAACCCGCACGCAACGCTACATTTGCGCGGTCTTTATTTTAGGAGAAAGACGGTGCGCGCGCTTTCAGACACTTCACGTATTCATACTCATTTTTTAATGCGGAAATTATATGCTGCCCAAAAATTGAGCGGCGATGCTGAAAAAGAATACATAGAGAGCATCGTGAATACTCATTTCGTTTTGGCGCCCAAAGGAAACGGCAACGCGTCGGTACGGTTTTTTGAAGCCCTGTCGCTTGGCAGGTTCCCTGTTTTAATCAACACGGACTGCGAATTACCGCTTAAGAATTATATTCCATATGACAAATTTGTAATTACTGTGGATCACACGCGCATAAAAGACACTGAACAAGCGATTCTTGATTTTTTTGATTCTCTTGACAATAAGGAGTTCAAAAAAAGACAATATATGGCCCGAGAGGCGTTTGAATTGTTACGTCCCGGATCCTTTTTGAAGATTGCGCTGTCAGAACTAAAGCAAAAAGAAGAAAGTTATAAGGATTAAGCTGATTAACCTGAAATAACTAATTTTTAATTTTAAATTATGAATCAATTTCGAATTTCGAATGTCTTAGAATTAAGTCATTTGAAATTCGAAATTAACCGTTGGGATTTGGTTAGACATTAAAGTAGTTAGGTTAATTAGAATAATTTCATATGCGTACTATCTTCATCACTGTCTTGCGCGGCGGAATTATTAGGAACATCCTCCGTACGGGGGTTGTCTCAATGCTTATTGAGCGTGGCTTTCGTGTTGTGCTTTTGACTCCATATTTTAATATGCCAGAATTATTTAAAGATTTTGCTCATAAAAATTTGTATCTTGAGCCACTTCACTGGGATCAGAAAGAGCGACTGAGGGGATTTTTTAAAGAACTATACAAAGGCGCAGTGTTTAACAGCAGTGTGTACGCACGCTATAAATACAGCATTGGAACGTCCAAACAGCCAAATCAATTCTTTTTCCCGCTTCGAATGATTTTTTTCGCACCACTCCGATTTATTCCCAGAATGAAACATTTAATTCGTAGCATACACTCACTTATAAATCCGCTTTATGCGCACGACTATCTTTTTGAAAAATACAAACCTGATTTGGTATTTAATACCGCCGCGGGTGGGGATTGCGGGGTTTTGAAAAGCGCAAGGCGTTTTGGCGTAAAAACGGTTGATATGCCAAAAAGCTGGGACAATCTTTCACAAGCGCTATTTAGCGAAAAAGGGGATTTTCTTGTTGTGTGGAATGAAAAAAAAAAAAAAAAAGCAATAGAACTTCAGGACTATTCAGAAGGGAAAGTGATAATTACAGGAATTCCCCAATTTGATTTTTACGCGAGGAAAGACGGACTGTTAACCAAAGAAGAGTTTTGCAAGAAACACGGCCTTGATCCGAAGAAAAAGATTATTTTATATGGGTCTGCGGGCGCGGAACTTTTTGATGAATCAAAATATGTTCTTTTGATCAGCGAATTTATGGATCAAAAAAAACTTGTGGACGCAAACATACTCATTCGTCCACATGTAGGTTATCGTGGAGACATTCTACGATTTTCTTCTCTTTCGAGTGAGCGGATGGTTATTGACACAAGCGATAAACAAAATAACATCCTTCCCCGAGACCCTTTTGATACATCAATAGATCACGTCTATAATCTTTTCAATTCTCTCTACCATGCAGATGTGTGCGTGAACGTCGCTTCAACGCTCTCGCTTGATGCAATTGCCTGCGGTACGGAAGTTATAAATTTCAATTTTGATACTGATCCTAATATAGAACCGCGGCAGTCGATAAAACGTCTTTTTATTAGCGATTACGTGAGAGATCTAATGGTCGCAGACGGCACTTTTCTTGCGAGAAGCAAAGAAGAATTTTTGGACATGCTCAAGAGCGTGCTTGAATACAATAAGAAAAAAGACACAAGAGAGACGATAGATACATTTATATATAAAATTGACGGTAAATCTGCAGAACGTCTTGCAGACACCATTGAAAAGGTTGCCTGTGATAAGATTATATTCTAAAAACCTATACATGCTTTCTAAACTCAAAAAAATATTAAGAAGAAGTAAGTTTGTTGTGTGGATTTATTATCACCTAAAAAAAATGGTGGTATATTCTCTTCGTTTTACATCACTTAGACCGCTTCTTGAAGACTCTCACGAAACTATTCATTCACGCAAACCAACAACATTTCCTCTTCGAGCGCTTTTACATCCCCAAAAGCTTTCAATTTTAAAAATCGTGGCTCCGTACACCCTTTTGGGATATATTGCCCTTGAAAATGCCTATGACCTTGCGGAGGACATTGAAAAAAGAAATTTAAGAGGTGCATTTGTTGAGTGTGGCACATGGAAAGGCGGCGCTGCGGCGACAATGGCAACTGTTGCGCATAGGCATGAAAGCAATAGAAAAACATGGTATTTTGATTCATTTGAGGGCATGCCGCCACCCACCAAAGAGGACAAGAAAAATGAAGGAAAGCGCGGGGGAGCTGAAGACTTAACAGGAGATGTTCTTGCTGCGTCGGTTTCTGAGGTTGAAGAATTAATATTTAAAAAGCTTAAGTTGTCTCACGAAAATAATGTTATTGTGAAGGGATGGTTCCACGAAACATTACCTGAAAAAAAGAAAGAAATTGGACCTATTGCTATTTTGCGTTTAGATGGAGACTGGTATGAATCAACGAAGGCGTGTTTGGAAGAATTATATGATCAAGTGATACCTGGTGGATATGTAATCATAGATGATTACGGTTCGTGGGCGGGGTGTAAAAAAGCAGTACATGAATTTTTTAAAAAACGGGGTATTAAGCCGGAGATGCATTTCATCGGAACTTACGATCCGGAAGTTTACTCTGTAACTCCTCCCGCGTATTTTCAAAAAAAATAAAAACCTATTTTACATTCATTTGGTTTAAAAATATATAACAGAAAATTTTTCTGCGCAATTTGTTTATGTGTGCGATATTAGGGATTATTGGAAGGCTTCCCGACAAAAAAAATATTATAAAAGCACGAGACAACATGATTCATCGTGGGCCCGATGATGCAGGTTTATATTATTCTCCAAAGGAAGGCGCCGCGCTTGGTCATAGACGTCTCTCAATCATTGATCTTTCCCCTGATGGTCGTCAGCCATTTTTTTCATATAACGATAGATACGTCATTGTTTTTAATGGAGAAATTTATAATTATCTAGAATTAAAAAAAGAACTTAAACATTTTTATAATTTTAAAACGCAAACGGATACTGAGGTACTTCTTGCTTCGTATGTGCAGTGGGGGCCGGAGTGTCTCAAAAAATTAAATGGCATGTTTGCGTTCGCTGTTTGGGACAAGAAAGAAAAAAAACTTTTCTGTGCGCGTGATCGGTC
>CAYZKP010000016.1:0-4270 GCA_964479245.1 uncultured Candidatus Saccharibacteria bacterium
ACTAATAAAAACTACCGAAATAACAAATTTTAGATTTTCTTTACTTGAAGAAAGTCTAGCTCAACCGGCGTTTCTCTCCCGAACATAGAAACAAGCACCTTAACCTTACCGCGCGCACTGTCCACCTCGCTTACCTTACCATCTTGATCTTTAAATGGTCCATCAACAATCACGACCGACTCGCCTACCTGCAAATCAATCTTGTGCGTTGTGGTATCTGTTTGCATGCGCTTAAATAATTCATCAACTTCTTTTTTATTCACTGGCACTGGATAAATGCCAGTTCCGACAAACCCGGTTACCCGTGGAGTATTCCGCACCACATACCACGAATCATCTGTTACAATCATTTCAACAAGCACATACCCGGGATAAATTTTTTCCTCTTCTTCAATTCGTTTGCTCCCCTTTATGCGAATTTTCTTTTCTGTCGGGACGACAACATTAAAAATTTTATCCTCCATACCCATTGACTCGACACGCTGACGCAAATTGCGCGCGACAGCCGCTTCATACCCGGCGTAGGTATGAATGGCGTACCAATTTCTATCTTGTTTTATTTCTTGTCGTGCCACGGTTATTTTAGCTTGTAGCTGTTAGCATATAGCTTTCAGATTAAGTTAAAAAATAAAAGTTTCTAAAAGTAGGGTAAAAATAAAATCAAAAAGTCCCAAAAGCGCCGCAACAAGTATTGAAAGCGCAATGACAATAATCGTAAACGCCGTGGTTTGCTTTTGCGTCGGCCAACTCACGTGTTTCAGTTCTCCTTTTGTACTTTTAAGATAATCAATAAGTCCCATATGGTTCTCTTAAAAAATCCCCCGAGGGGACTTTATTAAGTATAGGATATACGACGCCAAATACAAAGTCAAGAAATTGGATTTTTGCTATCGCTTGGGTATACTAAAAGCTAACAGCTATAAGTTAAAAGCTATTTATATGGACTGCGTCTTTTGCAAAATTACAAAAGGAGAATTACCGTCGCTGACAGTATACGAGGACGAAAACGCATACGCGTTTCTGGACATAAAACCGAACAACCCGGGACACACTCTTTTAGTACCTAAAAAACACGCGCGAAATATTTTTGATATTCCGCACGACACACTGTGCGCGCTTATGGAGCCGCTTAAAAAAATTTCACACGCCGTAAAAGCGGCAATGAACGCAAGCGGAGTCAATATCGCGATGAATAACGAACCTTCTGCGGGGCAAATTGTATTTCACGCGCATATTCATATCATTCCGCGTTTTGATGGAGACCACACACGGCACAAAACATTCAGCGAAAAAGCAATGAAAGAATTCGCTCAAAAAATATCATCGGCATTAAAGCACTGACGCCGCGGTATGTATCAATCAACAGTTCGTAAACTTCTGACTTTTGCCACGATCGTAGTAAAAATTGATAATTGTAACAAAAAACTCGCTTGGAAACACTGCGAGTTTTTATGACAAAAAATTATTCCATTACTTGAACGCTGCGCATTCAAGTAATGGAGTTTACTTTTTCTCTCTGAAATAGTTAAATGTTGCTTTTGCGAATATGGCGGTAAAAGCCGCAATAACTGTGTGATACGCAATAAATTCTGCATTTGGGAAATTAAACCATGTGATTCCCCAAAAATCATTAAACTGACGCACCCATTCAGCATTACCATAGAGAATGCTAGTCGCCATCAAGAGTAAAACGTTCAAAACAAAAAGCGACGCAAGTATTTTAGAATTTTTTACAAGCAAAATGAGAAGTCCGATACCTATTGGGATTGGTAAAAATTTGCCCTGCGTTTCTGCAAAATACCAACCCTCATGAAATCCACCGATAACCACCTCCATAAACGCAGACGAGACGTAAAAAACGGCAACGGCAACAAGTGCAGATACAAGAAACGAAGCAACATCACGAATCATTGCACGACCTTCCTGTATTCTGAAAAAATGCTAGCACAAAACCATTTTCCCCGAAAGTAAGCACGGCTTATGTAAAATCAGAAAGCGCCTCAATGCCCGGAAGCGTTCTGTGCGCGAGAAAATCAAGCATCGCGCCGCCACCGGTTGAAAGAAACCCGAAGTCGTCTTCTGTTCCGAAACGCAACACCGCGGCAATCGTATCTCCGCCGCCGACAAGAGTTTCGGCAGGACTTTTTTTAAATGCGTTTACCAGCGCGCGTGTTGATTCTTCAAACCCATGCTCGTAATCTCCCAATGGCCCATTAAAGACAATAAACGCCGCACGAGATATTAAATCAACAAGGTGTCTCAATGTCTCCGGGCCAGCATCAAGCATTTTATCATCAGGAGAAATTTTAAAAGGATCTTTGACGTGTTTTTCTCCTTTTTGGTTTTCCACAACGACATCACGCGGCACAATAACGTTTTTACTTTTAATGAGCCTCCGACAATCAATGAGCTTTTCATCCACAACCGACCGTCCAATTTCATGCCCCTGCCACTTAAAAATGTTATTCACCACGGCGCCACCAACAAAAATGTGGTCAGCAATGCTCAAAAATTTTTCTGCAAGCGGCAACTTCGTGCTTCCTTTCATGCCGCCCAAAATAAACAAGAATGGTTTGGGTGGATGAAATGCCGTTTCAAGGTGCGCCACTTCTTTTTCAAACAGGAATCCGGCATACGAGGGCAAAAATTTCGGCACAGAAACAACAGAGGCGTGCTTTCGGTGAGATACCGAAAATGCTTCATTCACATACACATCACCGAGAGAGGCGATACGCTTTGCAAAAGTGAGATCATTTCCTGTTTCTTCTTTAAAAAAACGAAGATTTTCACAAAGATACAGCGTGTTTTTTTTGGTATATTGCCCCTCGTCAAACATATCATTCACAAATGAGGTTTTTATCGTTCTGTTTAGGTATTCAGCAACGGGTTTTAACGTCTGTGACTCAGACGAATGGTGCCCGATAAGAATAACCCGCTCGGATCTTTCGTAAAGATATGAGAGGGTTGGTATCGTCTACATTAAACGAAAATCACCGCGCACCTCGCCGGTTTCAATGGGAACGTTGGTGTCAATGCGAACAATTACGCGCTTGCCCTTTAACTGTGCATCTTTGAGGAGAGGAAGATCCATAATTTAGTAAGTAGTAAATAGTTAATAGTCAGTAGTAAATGATTTAAAAAAATATGTATCTTTATTTATGTTCTACGGACTATGTACTATCAACTATAAACTAAACACCCTGTGCTATGTCTAAAATTTCGTTAAACTCTTGCGGTTCTAAGCTTGCCCGACCGACCAAAAGCCCCGATGCTCCTCCGTCTTTTAAAAATCCTTCAGCGTTGTGCGCGCTCACCGAGCCACCATATAAAATGGGGACGTTAAATGCAAACTTTTTTCCAAACAAGTCGCTCAATACTTTTCGGATAAAAATTGCAGTTTCAAAAAACGCTTCGGGCGTATCTGCAGATTTTGCGGCAATACCAATAGCCCACACGGGTTCGTACGCAATGATGAGTCGAGTGAGAAGTTTCACCGGTATTTTTGAAAGACCGTGCTTAAGTTGATTTTTTAACACAGAGAGATATTCGCCATGAATGTCGCGCAGAAGCTCCCCAATACAGAGAATAACGTTAAGTCTATATTCAAGCGCCACTCTTATTTTTTTCTGAATTATTTCGTCTGTTTCGCCAAGCGCCCTTCGTTCGGAATGGCCAAGAATAACGTAAGAAGCTCCCGCGGCATAGAGTTGCGCCGGGGAAATTTCTCCGGTGTAAGCACCCTCGCTCTGCCAAAAAACATTCTGCGCGCCAAGTGCGCATGCCCGTGTCACTTTTTTATTATTTTTTTTTAAAAAAATAAACGGCGGACATACGACAGTCTCTACACGCGTAAGTGTTTCGGCCTTTCGTTTAATTTTCTGAAAAATACCGCACGCTTCACGCATAGTGCGCGGATTCATTTTCCAATTTGCCACTATTATTTTCTTGGTCTTCATATCATTCAATTATGCATTCGTTTTTTAAATCTGCAATCTGTCTTCGACTCTGAGGGATGAGCCCTCAGGCTCAGACTCGAACGAGAAATCACAAATCTGAAATTAATTTACTCTATTTCTTTCCAGTCAATTATTTCATACCCGCCCGATGGTCCTGCTTCAAAAAGGAGATTCTGCACGCCGGCTTCATATGAGACAGCAGCACTATTTTTAAGATGTACTTTGTAGCCGGTTACTTCACGCACCTGTATATTATTTTGCAATAAAATCTCTCCGTGCCCCGCATACAGCAGAAAGTCGCCGCTCACACTATT
>CAYZKP010000016.1:4280-10714 GCA_964479245.1 uncultured Candidatus Saccharibacteria bacterium
TGAAACATCAATCGCGACCTCGTCTCCCCCGTCCTCCGTGCTATTGTTTTGCGAAATCAAGAGAATGTAAGAATTGGCCTGTCCTCCCCCAAAAAATTCTGAAGAATTTTGCAATTTAATTTTACTGCTTGTGGAACGATTCGCTGGATTGTCGACAACAACGGCGATACTTTGATTTTGGAGAAGAGAATCAATCGAAAGTTGCGCGGTATTTGAAATTAAGAGATCACCGAGAATCCATATGGGACCAGCAAGCGTAACAACGGGAGACCCGGTGATGTGAACGTCGCAGGTGATTTTTGCAGGACCTAAGCGGGTATCTTCTTCTATTTTATAGGGACACGGCGAGGAAATGACTCCCCCCGCCTCCGCAGTGGCTTCAAATTCTTGAATCGTTTGATCAGAAATTGGAAGCAGTTTTATATCTTCTGGGGTACTCCCCGGAAACAGAGCGCCAAGCACAGTTGTCTCTGAAATAGATTCATAGTGTGCGTCTCCTTCAACAAAAGAATCTTTTATGGCGTGCGCGTATGCTGAACTTGTCGCATAGACTCCATCAATCAGACCGCCAACGCCTGCGGAAATAACGTCGCCGCGCACGATGTTACTGTTTTCGCCGACGACCGGACCGTTTGAAAATACATTTCCCAAAATAGATGAGTTATTTTCCATAAGCAGTCCTCCCTCTCCCACATGAACGCCGTACACAAACGATGCGCCTTCACCCACGACAAGTGTTACCTTCGTTTTTCTAATGTTGTTCCCCGCGGCGCCAACTGTGATAATGTCTTTTTTGTCTGTCCCGAGTGCGGTGATCGTGGTCGTTGCAGTATTCCCTCCGAGAGAAAGTGTCACCGTGTTCGAAATTGGCTTACCGGACATTAAACGATAAAGCGCATCCTCCTGCCCCGCTTCCGATAAAAAATATCCTTCGTTGCTGAAACTTGCAGAACGTGTTTTAAGCTCTTCTGAAAATGAAGATGCTGAGGTACCAACCACAAGCACAACCGTTGCGGTAACAAAAAATAAAAGAGAGATAATCGCCGCCTGCCCTGAGTTGCATCGAAAGACCTGCCCCGTGTTAGTTGATAGTAAGTAGTTAGTAGTTAGTAGTCTGTGGTTTTCTTTTTTACCTTTTGTTTCAAAACAAAAAAGCTTCCCGTGATACCTTTTGTGTAATTGTAAAAATTGTTTTTTTAACATAATTCTACTTACTACGTGCTACTGTCTAGTTCAATAGCTTCCTCGCAAAACTGCGGTTGCATTAAACGTGCGAGATTCAGTCACGTTTCCCGAAACGCCCTCCGCAACAAGCTCAAGTGTCACGGCCTCTGAAACATCCCCCGCAACAACGTGATAAAACACAAGACGTTTAACGCGTATGTTGGCAGTAAGCGCCACGGGCGCGCTTTCGCCCTCTTTCATCATGAGCGTTTCTCCCGACAAAAAAAATTCTCTTACGGCGGGAGCGCTCTCACTCGAGCTCTCCACGGTATTTAGTTTTAATATTCCCGGATGAATATTAAATACGCTTCCCTCCATAGCAGCACCCTCGGCAAGCCGTACTTCACGCACCATACGCTCAACCGCCTCTCCCGCTTCGTGCGCTATTGTACGCGTGAGGCGCGACCGATCAGTAAGCGACTGTATGAGAAGTGCCGACTGTACAACCACAATCAAAAGAAGCGAGAGAATTGCGACGTACGTAAGCGCCTCAAGTAAACCGAAACCTCCATGGAGATTTAAGATGTAAGATTTAAGATTTAAGATTTTATTTTTTTTGTTCATTTTTTAAAATCTGAAATTGTTGGGATTTTTTAATTTTGAAAAAGGTTGGTAATATATGTTTCAACCGTCATGCTACTACTCTCCCAACTGACGCGCGCAACCACTTTCTTGGTTCCAGGATCAAGCATTTTTGTGCCAGGTGAATTTTCCTCAACAATTTCGCTATCGGCTGTTCTTCTAAAGACATCGCCGAACTCCACCGCTCTTACAAACGCACCCCCAGGCGGCTCATCTGTTTCAAGAGCCCAAGCGCTTGTGTCGGCATTGAAACGTGGATAATACAACGTATTTAAAACTCTTCCGTCAATGTGTGCGGACCAGCTCTCATCACGCAGTAGACGCACCACTTCAAGCGCCTCTTCAGCAAGGAAAATCCCCTGTGTGCGTTTGAGACCTTGCTCTGTGACACGCAGGGAAAACTCCGCAGCTGCGGAAAGCGCAATAATTGAGGCAGCCAAAATTGCTGATGTGATTAAAATTTCAAGCAAGCCAAAACCTTTATTATTGCAGATTGGATGTTTCATGTTTTTTTAAATTTGAAATTTGCAATCTGAAATTATTCAATGATAACTAGTCCTGTTTTTTGAATAACCACTGTTTTTGTTTTTGAAATATCGGATTTGAGGCGTAGCATAATCGTGCCGTCGTTATCTGTTTCTCCAGTCAGCTTTTTAAAAAGCGCGTCACTGCCAGCAGAAAGCGCGATTGAAGAAATTTCAACAGTAGGCGGCAATTCTCGTTTTTGGTTGAACGTGTCTCCTTCTATAAAGGAAGCTCCTTGAAATAACGTCACGCTTTCTGTTTCAAAATGAACACCGTGGCGTTCTCCGTTTTCAGCTGATACCGTTTTTGACCGTGCTTCCGAAAGAGTATCAAAAACTACATCAGCCGCGCTTCTAAGATCCACCGCTTTTTTAAAAGACGAAAACGCCCCCCATACACCCGAGCTTAGAACTACAAAAATCCCGAGCGCAATAAGAATTTCTATGATTGAAAAACCTCGTTTTGAATAATTAATCGGTGGCATGTAATCTGGGATTGCGTATAAAGTCTTTGCGTCAGCGCACGCACTATACACTCCCGACGATAGAATAAAGCGGAATAATCATTGAGACCGCAAACAATCCGACCGCGATGCCAATAATAATCATGAGCACGGGCTCAATAATTGTTGACATGTCTTTTGTTTTTTGCGCAATTTCGTTTTCATAAAACACCGCGAGATTTAAAAGCATCTCCGGCAGTTTTCCGGTTTCCTCACCAACCGCAACCATTTCGGTAACAAGCGGCTGATATAATGCCGATGTCTTAGAAAAAATAAGCGACAGTTGGTGGCCGCTTTCAAGCAAGCGCCGCGCCTCTTTAAGCGTTTTTTTATAATACGAATTTTGGACTACGTCCTCTGCAATATAGAGCGCATTCACGATTGTAATACCGGAGGAAAGCAGAGAGGAAAGCGTGCGCGCTATGCGCGCTCCATTAATCTCTCGGGTGATTTCACTTATCACCGGAGTTTTTAAGAACACAAAATCAATAAACCGCCTTCCCCGCGACGATCGGAAAAATGAAATAAGTATAAATATCACAACAGCAAATAAAAGTACAAAGAACAGAGCATAATTAACAAAGAGGTCACTTACGCCAATAATAATTTTAGTTGGAAGCGGTAACTCTACGTGCAATTCTTTAAATGTCGCGGTCAACGTGGGCACCATATACACAAGCATCAATATGCCTACTCCGAACGTCGCACATATAATAATCACTGGGTAAATGAGCGCGCCTTGAACGCGTTTTACAATTTCATAATTTTTTTCAAGGTGCTCACCAATGAGGGTAAAAGATTCTGGTAGACGACCCGACTGCTCCCCCGATGCAACAATCGCGATTACAAGCGGCGGAAATAGTTTGGGAAAACGAGAAAAGGCGTCTTTAAGCGATATTCCTCTTTCAATGTCATGCTCAATACTTTGGATTACAATCTGAAATGCTTTATTTTGAGCCTGTCTCTTCAAGACGGCAAGCGCACGGGATACCGAAAGTCCGGCTTTGAGCATTGCGCCAAAACTTTTCGCAAAAATAATTTTTTCACTGGGACGAATAATGCCAAAAATTTCCTTAATATATCGTTTAAAGAACGGCTGCGCGGAATATGCTTCTTTTACCAAAATCACTTTGTACTGTTTCTTTTTGAGGGTTTCGGCAAGTGAAAACTTATCAAGCGCTTCAGCTTCTCCCTCTATCATCTCCCCTCCTTGCGCTTGAGCTTGATATTTGAATAACATGAATTAATCGCGAATTGATGATTTTAAATTGCAAATTTAAATGAGGCGTTTGTTTTTAAAAGTTGCAATCTGAAATTTGCAATTCACTTTATTCGGAAATAACTCTAAACACCTCCTCAAGGCTTGTAATCCCTTGCACCGCTTTGAATATGCCGTCTTCAAGTATGGTCATCATGCCTTCACTCCGCGCTTGTTTTTCTATTTCAGCGGTAGACGCTTCCGCAAGTATCAAGCGTTCAATCGTGGGCGTCACCGAGAGTACCTCATGAATGCCGATCCGGCCCAAATAACCGTCCTCACATTCTGGCGACGGCACTGGTTTATAAAATGAAATATTCGCCCATGTATTTTTCGGTCCAATAATTTTTTCCTCTTTAAGCGCGGAAAGCATCGTGTCCATATCTATATGTTCTTTAAGCTGGTCAAGCTCGCTTTGTTTCAAGGTAAATGCCTCTTTTGTTTTACACAGTTGCCGAACAAGCCGCTGGCCGATAATAACTTTTATTGTTGAGGTAAGAAGAAACGGCTCTGCTTTCATATCCAAAAGTCGAGGAATCGCGCCCGCGGCAGAATTCGTATGAAGCGTGGAGAGCACAAGATGTCCCGTGAGGGCGGCATTGACTGCAAGGGAAGCGGTTTCATTGTCGCGAATTTCTCCGACCATAACAATGTCGGGGTCTTGCCGGACAAGCGCGCGCAAGCCGTTTGCAAACGTAAATCCAATTTCTGGTTTTACCTGTGTTTGGTTAACGCGCGGGATTTGGTATTCAATAGGGTCTTCAATGGTTGAAATGTTGACATTCGGACTGTTTAAAATTCCGAGAATTGTGTAGAGCGTTGTCGTCTTTCCAGAGCCGGTCGGGCCAGTTGCCAAAATCATTCCCGTTTTCTGCTTCGTTGCCTTATGGATACGCTCAAGGCCGCTTCCGTGAAAGCCGAGAGTTTCAAGAGTGTAGAGCGTGGCATCCTCCCGAAGGAGCCGCAGTACCCCTTTTTCGCCGAAATGTGTTGGCAAAATAGAAACCCGAAAAGAAATTTTTTGTCCGTTCTGCTCAATTTTAAATCGTCCATCTTGGGGAAGCCGTTTTTCATCAAGCTTCAGGTTCGCAAGCACTTTTATGCGTGCAATAATGCCCGAAGCAACTTCTTTGGGAAGCGTCATCACATCGTGGAGTATGCCGTCAATGCGATATCGCACGAGAAGCGCCCCCTCTAACGGTTCAATGTGAATATCTGACGCGCTCTCTATAACCGCGTGATGAAGCAATGTGTCCACGATCCGCACAACAGGTAACCCCTCGGCAAGTTTCTCAAGCGCGCGGGGCTCTTCTATTTCACGGCTTTCGCCAACGTGCGCTTTTAGCGAGGAGGCTTCCTTTTCTATAATGTCGTTGAATTCCGCCTTAAGACTTTTCTCGTACTGCCCGAGCGCGAACTTAATAGATTCAAGATCGGTAAGCCGCGGCAATATTTTTAAATTGACTTTCTTTTTTATGAAGTCAATCGCGCCCAAATCATCAGTATCAAGCATTGCCACCTCAAGCGAATCATCATTTTTTTTGAAGGCAATAATATTATGCGAACGAGCAATCGGTTCTGGAACAAGAGACAGTGTTTCAAAATTAAGTTTCTGTCCTTTTAAATTTACAAACGGAATGCCTAAAATATACGCTTCCGTTTTGCGTAGCTCGTCCTCGGTAATATCCCCGCGCTCCACAAGAGTAGCTCCGAGATATTTGCCCGAAGCAGAAGCGACCTTTTTTCTCTCTTGAAGCCGCTCCGTATTCACAAGTCCTGAATCAAGTAAAAACGTTTCCAATTGTTTTTCGCCAACACGCATTAGGTTAATTATATAAGAAAATAAAGCCCTATAACAGGCAGGCAGGCTCTTAAAAAAACTGAAAAGCGAAAAAATGGTGGACAAAAATTAAAAAAATGGTATTATGCGTTTTAGTTATTCACCACGGGCAAAAGACGATGGCACCCGATCAAGAACTCGCATTTAATCCACAAGAAACACGCGAGAGATACGAAGAAGCTGGGCTCACTGGTTTTGTTGCTTTTGTAGATTATCTAGTCCGCGCTCAGGAAAATGGAAAAATAATTAAAAAGGTGGGAATGTTGCTTGACCCGCATAATGTTACGGACAAGCCATTTTCTAGCAACCTGACAAGCTTTTTGTGGCAAATTAATGTGGGGAACAAAGACGTGCCACCGCTTGATCAGCTCGCACTTTTTTCACAAGTTGTTCATAGGGTAGATCCAGAAAAATTGAAACTGGTTGATAGGGGGTTCCAAGAATTTGTATTGGCGATACAATGCATAGAGTCTGGCGACTATGAGGTTGTTGATTATTTTGAT
>CAYZKP010000016.1:10724-11370 GCA_964479245.1 uncultured Candidatus Saccharibacteria bacterium
AGATTATCAGAGGAGGCCTGGGAAAACGAAGGTGGAAGTCTGTGCGAGGCAAAAGGAGGTTACGTTGAACACGATTGACGAACCATGGAAATTGCGTGCAATTGAAGTGGCGCAACGGTCAAAATGCGCCACAAAAATGGGAGCTGTTATCGTAAAGCACGGAGCAATACTTGGAGAAAGTTGCAACTATGACTATGAGAAGCGGGGCGTCCATGCAGAATTTGGCGCAATAAGTAACGCGCTCCAGAGGGGGTTACAACCAAAAGATTTGTGGGGAGCGAGTATATTTATTGCCGGACTAGTTGAAAGCGGAAACTTTGTAAGAACAGCCGCGCCATGCAGGAAACTGAAGCGTCGGTCACAAAATCACGGGCAAATTCCGTGTAGGTCGCTTTTGCGCAAGCATGGTATTGATAAGATTTTCTTTATCAGAAAAGACGGCTCGTGGGATTTCTTCTGTTAGGCGGTTTGCATGTATTCTGCAGACCGTTTTTTGTGTCTTAAAATTAAAAATAGTGTACAGTTGACAAATAGATTCATTGGGTATATACTTATTAATATAGTTAGGTCCGTTTGACAAAAAACGGGCTTTTTTTAGAAAAATAATGAGTGAACAGAGTGAGCGAATATATTTTTCTTAACCCTG
>CAYZKP010000017.1:0-1937 GCA_964479245.1 uncultured Candidatus Saccharibacteria bacterium
TCGGGAGGCAAGCGCCGCAAGCTCCTTGATGTTTTCTAAACGCTCTACGCCCTCTTCTCCTTCCTGTTTCAAGAATGCTTCAAGGCCGGTTTCTTTTAAAACAACATGGATTATTGCCGAAGGTTTCTCTTGCTCACAGGCGCGGTTTATTTTTTTAAGCACCGTAAAAAAGTTCTCTACCCGCTGCCTCATTCCATGCGGCAATGTTCCCTGCACGCCCCCAAATATTTTTGCAAGCGCGACCTTGCCGATGCCACGCGGAGGAACATTGATAATTCTTTTCATGTCACTAAAGCTGTCGGTATTTAATGATGCATTTAAAAATGCGATAATATCTTTTACTTCTTTTCGTTCAAAAAAACGTGTTCCGGTTACGTGATAAGGAATATCTAATGCAAGCAGTGCTTCTTCAAGTATGCGTGACTGAAAATTTGCTCGATATAAAACCGCGATTTCTTGCGGGGGCACGCCCGATGAAAGAAGTGTTTGAATCACTCCTCCAACATGGTACGCCTCATCTTCTTCGTTATCCGCGGCGTAGAGAGAAATTTTTTCGCCGGGATTTTTTTGCGTGAATAGATTTTTTTCTTTTCGTATTTTGTTTTTCTTAATAATTTCGTTTGCCGCCCGCAGTATGGTGCTCGTAGAACGATAATTTTCCTCAAGCGTAATGGTTCGTGTGTCCGCGAAATCTTCTTCAAACGTGAAAATATTCTCCATGCGCGCGCCACGCCAACTGTAAATGTTTTGATCGCCGTCTCCCACAACACAAATATTGTTATGGCCTTTAGCTAATAAAGTGGAAAGCGTGTACTGTGCCTCATTGGTGTCTTGATACTCATCTATATGTATGTATCGCCATCGTTTTTGATACACGCTTAAGACATCTTTGTGTTCTTTGAGTAGAAATACTGTTTTGCATATCAAATCATCAAAATCAAGCGCGTTTTCTTTTGTAAGTAGTGTCTCATATCGTTCCCAAACACGGGTTATGGTTTCAAAAAAATAAGTACGCGGAGCTTGCCCCGCGTAATTGCGCGGGGTTACCAAATTTCCTTTTTGTTTTCCGATAATCGCCAGTATTTTTGCTGGAACAAACTGCTTTTTATCTATGCCGAGCTCTGTGAGAGCCTCTTTTATAAACCGAAGCGAGTCCTCGCGATCTTTTATTGAGAAATTTTTTTTGATACCCACATGTTTTCCCGACTCTCTTAATATAGATACTCCAAGCGCGTGAAACGTACCAACAAACGGAGCCGTGTTTTCGCTAAAAGGAGTATGTGGGATGTCGAGCTGTCTCATGAGTGAAAAAACTCGCTCGCGCATTTCTTTTGCCGCCTTGTTTGTGAATGTTATGGCAAGTATGCTCGCAGGATCCACTCCTTTGTGCATGAGGTGGACAATGCGATGCGTAAGCACTCGAGTTTTCCCCGTTCCGGCACCCGCGACCACAAGAAGCGGTCCTTCAGTGTGCGCGACAGCCCGTTTTTGGGTCTCGTTTAGTCCGGTTAAAAGTGGTTCCATGAACGTCACTATAACACAATTTTCCCGCTAAGTCCTCATTTTTTGCTTGAAAATACTGGGTTTTTTAAAAAAGCAATTATCCACTGCCGTATTGACTTCGAGGTCCTCCGGGACTATACTGAACATATTCCCTGAAATAGATGAACGGTTTGTATTATATGGCTTTATTAGCCATATTTTAACGTCTGGCTACTAGTTTGTCCGCTAAAATTTGGCTTATTCAATTTCTCATTAAAGACCCCGACATTGCCACAAAGGTAACGGTAGAGAGAGGATTCCGTCGGGCGACATATGGAAAAGGGTTCTCGCATCCCCTGCGGGTGGTTATTTTCATTTTTGCTTTTTTCATGCTGTTTTCTACTCCAGTTGCCCACGCTCACGCGGGATTCTTTTCATTTTTTGATAAACTGTTT
>CAYZKP010000017.1:1947-5982 GCA_964479245.1 uncultured Candidatus Saccharibacteria bacterium
GTAGAAAATCTCGGTCTTAACTCTCAAAATGTTGCGCTTCTCCAAGCGGCACTTCATTATGACCCGAATCCTTCAAAGGGTGGGGGTGACATTACGATTGTCGGAGGCAGTGCGCTTTTGTCGGATTCTGGCCCTTTGGGAACCACCGCTGACGTGCAAGAGACCTCATCAAATGGGCAAATTAGTCTTTATGTGGTTCACGGCGACGATACGCTAGGAGAGATAGCGCAGATGTTCGGTGTCTCGGTAAACACTATTATGTGGGCAAATGATATTGAACGTGGCGATTTAATCCACGAAGGACAAGTTCTTACTATTCTTCCGATATCGGGTGTTCGTTACACAGTTCTAAAGGGAGACACGCTCGATATCATCGCTAAGAAGTTTAAGGGAGATGTTGAAGAGATAAAAAGATTTAATGATATCGTAAACTCATCAGAGCTTGCGGCAGGGCAAGTGATTATTATCCCCGCAGGAGAAATTGCGAACAGGTCTTATACTGCGCGTGGGTATTTGCCCGTAAGCGGCGCGGGTGGTCCAGAATATGTTGGTTATTACCTCAGGCCGGTTTTGGGTGCGGTACGAACACAAGGACTCCATGGATACAACGGAGTTGACCTCGCTGCTCCACACGGGAGGGAAGTTATGGCCTCAGCCGCGGGGCGTGTTATTATTGCGCGCGACATTGGTTGGAATGGAGGATACGGGAAATATGCTGTTATTAGTCACTCAAATGGGACACAAACTCTTTATGCTCACTTAAACGGCACAACAGTAAATCAAGGCGCAACCGTTGTACAGGGACAAGTAATCGGGTACGTTGGTTCAACCGGCCTCTCTACCGGCCCGCATCTTCACTTTGAAGTTCGTGGGGCTAAAAATCCATTCTAGGGATTTTGCCCGAGCCGCATGGTTTTAGGGCGAAGAATCCTTTTTAATTTTATTTCTAAAATGCCGCGCAGCGATATACGCTGCGCGGCATTTCGGTTTAGATTAAATTCAGTTAATAGCGATCTAATCGCTTATCTTGTCATAAAGAGGTATACTAATACAAAGAATAACCGGAACATGGGATGTTTGCATGCGTGAGCGGTGGTTGGATCATTTATGTACATTGTGCGCGTACAGCGGGATTGCTTTGTTCCTTATAATATTTCTCGGTTTAATATTCGGGACGGCATGGCTATTTGGTGCACGCACTATTGAACATATTAAAGCAATTGAGCCGGAGCGGGGCGTTTATGAGTGTTTGCTTGTTGAAATGAGCAAACTGTCATGGTCTCGATCTAATCCCGAGCGCATTCAATCCGCGACCGTTCAATGTGTTGATGGCCGCAGCAAGAAAACAAAAACATATATTTTCCAGACATTTGATGGGGCTCCGCGGTATATGAAAGAGGCTTCAGGCCGTGAGTGGTGGTGGGTTAACTTCATTAATATATCAGTTGATATCACGCTTGAGGCGGGCGAAGACAGTGTTTTATTTTACACTGACGGCGATCCCCTGCGCACCTACGTACTCATTAAACTCTCAAAGGGCAAAATTTAATTGGCAAGCTGCACACTGCAGCTTTTTGTCTATAAAGTTTCGTGCGATATACTTCATAGTATGAATACACATGTTCGCGTAGTATTTTTTTTCTTGGCTCTTGTTCTTATGGTGGGTGGAGGAGGCACGCTTCTAGAGAAAGGATTTTTAAAGTCTGTTGAAGAAAGGGCTGGCAGAGAACTTGCTTCAGGCGATTATCTCGCTTCTGTGATTGAGTACAACAAACTGAAAGAACATACAGACGGTGTTCTTACGCCAGAAATTCAACATAAAATTGAAGAAGCCGAAAAGTTGCTGATTGCTGAAGCGAATTTCAATACCGCAAAAAAGGCCGCAGAAGAGGGAGACTGGCTTAAGGTCCGGGCGCTTTTGACGGGAGAAGCGACCATGATTAATACGTCGTTTACGCAATATGAAGAAGCGATTGAGTTGTATATTAAAGCGTCCGAAAAAGTAAAGAATCTTGAAGAAAAAATAGGAACAGAGCTCGCGTCCCTGAAAGATGAGGCGCTTACGGAAAAGACGAAACGGGAAAAAGCGGAAGAACAAGTGTCGGAAACAAAAAACACGCTGCAAACAACAATTGCCGAAAAAGAAAGGAAAGAAACTCAACTGATTGAACAGATTACTGTTGCCGAGAAAGGGAAAGCAGAGGCGGAACAGAAGGCGCTCGCGGAGCGGAATGCAAAATTCGCAAATGAACTTAATTTGTACCTCGGCATGCTTGAAAAAGGAAATGGATATCTTAGTAGCGCGCTTGCCGAAATTGAAGCATTGAAAGATGGCCCTGCTCTTTCTTACGTGAGTGACGCGAAAAGCCAATTTACTGAAGTAAATACGCAAGGGAATATTTTTCTTTCTGAAAGAACGCCCGAAGAATTTAAATCACATACGCAAAAATTATTACAGGCAAGCGCGCTTTTAACTGACGCGTCTCGCTATGTAGGGAGCCTTGTTTCATATATGGATATAAAAGATGGCGAAGAATATAAAAAATTTTTTGCAGGAGCTAAAGAGCGCCGCCAAACCGCCGTTTCTCTTATAAACGAACTTCGCGTACTCGTCTCTTCTTTGTGAATATTGCTTCTTTAATACAGTATCAAAAATCTTAATTCGGTTTGTTTAAATATTTTTTCACAAGCTCTTTATATTCAACACGCCGCGCGTGCGTCTTAAATGTTTCAAATAAATCTAGGCACATACCAACAATTTCTTTGTTTCGTAATTCAATGGCAATCTGTTTTTCCCAATCAATAAACACCGCAACATCTTTAAATAAAACCATATCGTTTTTGAAAGAGATAAAGTGTTTGGGCAAAATATAGGTAACACTGATTCGGTCAAGAAAAACCTCTAAATATTTCTCAAAATTTTTTGCGCCATCCTTTTTAAATTTTGTAAATATCGGGTCAAATATATCTTCTTCCACAATCACATCACAAATGATTTTGTTACGACTGATAAGCTCGTTTAAATGATCTACCTCTTTTTGTGAGTAGCCATTTACAATGCGGTCTGTGGAGTTGGTTGTCTGTATGCAGTACACTCGTTTTCCTGCGTTTTCTTGGCAGATTCTTTCATGCAGTTTATATATATCTTTTAGCCCACGATAGATAACGGTTCCAGTATCTTTTGTAATGGGAATAGAAATAAAACCCCCGGGCATTTCTGATTGGGGCAAGGCTTCCATAAACAGTTTTTCTTTAGGAACGCGGTGATATAGAAAATATCCATCACGTTTTACACGCTCAATAACTCCCCTCCCAAGGAGCCGGAGAAGCGCATAGTGCGTGGTCATGCGCGGCAAAGACGCCCCTCGCGCAATTTCTGCGACGGTCAGAGGGGCGGTGTGAATGCCGTTATATATTTTTTGCTCTCTTTCTGAGAGGCCAAGGATTTTCTCAAAGGTAATTTGTGCCATTATTTCATTATACATCATGACTATTTTTTAGTCAAGTGCATTGATAAAAATATACTTATTTTATAAGGATATTTTAAAAATACTTGCGTTAAAAAATAAAAAAATATGTACATGTGCCGCCTGGGCATATAATCTCAGCAGATCTATATTTGAAACAACAGCGGAGGAGGAAAATGCTATGACCGCGTTTCGTTTTTCTGTTGGTGATACTTGCATTTTCACCAATAAAGGCTCTTCGGGTGTCACAAGCAACGATGGCAAGAAGTGTCGCGTTGTGAGGACAAAAGACCCAGAGAGTGACGAGTGGCGCGGGCTTCTTCGTGAGCCTGGTTACGTCATTCAATTTCTTGACGGTAGCAATAGTTTCGGCTGCCGCGAGAGCGAACTTCAACCCGCAACTGACAAAGGAGAAGGACGATGAATCCGATAGCGAATGGGGAATCTCTCAAACAAGTAATCGCGCTGGCGGTTTTTGCCTCTCCGGTTATTGTTGATCCGTGTTTACAGGAAATTGAACAGACAGAAAAGAAAATTGTGCGCATTAAAAACCTGTCCATAGATCTTT
>CAYZKP010000017.1:5992-10874 GCA_964479245.1 uncultured Candidatus Saccharibacteria bacterium
CGAGGCAAAGAAGGCGCTTCAGTCAGAATTATATAAAGAAGTTGAGCGTCTTCGCGACCTCAACGAAAAAAGGAGGCAGCTTGAAAAGCTCAATGTGCTCAGCCAGAAATATAAACGTTTAAGCATTGAGCCATTGAGGTGGAGAGATGACACCGGCTATCCAAAATTGGCCATCTTCGATTTACGCGGAACCAACTTTATGTTAATGGCACGCAAAAGCTTCTCCTGTGTTTCTAGCCCGAGCATGCCAGCTACGCTTAAAAAATGCTATGCTGATGTTTTGGGTCTTCTTAAAAGCAAAGCTAAAGCAAGCAGGAATCATGGTATAGAGTTTACGTTGACTTGCCAATTTAGAGGACTTATACCGCATGAAACGAAAAAGAAAATAAAGGCTGCAAAGGAAAACGGTATCGCCGTTTTCATTATTGCCGAAGCAAAAGACTGGAGACTCAATGCTGTTATTACGCCCCCAGACAGAGACCCGCTTGTCGTGGGCTACGTTCCAGAAGTAGACGAGAAGGTCTTCTGGCTTATTGATGCGTTTGACACAACTTCGGTAGAAGATGCCATGATTCTCGAACTTCCTAGTAAGTAGAAAGGAGAAAGCCCATGAAGAACGCTGTAACGGTTGCCGAGCTTATCGGGACAAAAACAGTGAAATTTGGTGACGCCAGAGTAGAGTGTCATGATGAAGTCACAAGGCCTTTCAGGACAGGACAATTGATTATGTTGCCTATAAGCGATAACGATGGGGATGATCACATAATCATTTCTCTTGCACGTGGAACGCAGTTTTATACTTATAATAATTATGACTCGTACGCGAGAGACGAAGGAGGTTTCTTCGGAGGCACCGATGAATCTCCATTTTTATCCCGCCTTAATTGGGGCAAGACAAAACCAGAGTGCTGGGGTCACAAAGAGGAAAGGTTTTTTGAAATTTTGAAACCTGGGGCAACAACTCGACTTGAACAGGCGCTCAATTGTCGCAGTTTCCGACAAGGCGACTGGTTCGCGACGCCACTTCCGGTAAGTAAAATGGAAGAAGCAGTGCTTGCAGTGACTATTTCGAGCGCAATAAGCGGGAGAGGGACGCAAACAAGAGTTCTTGATGGAAAAAATAACACGCTGGGCAAAACACGTCACACGTTAGAAGGAGAGGTCGTCGAGGTTGGCGAGGGTTATATCGGGCGCGGGATACTGCGAGCGCCTGACCACAAAGACCAGACATTTGATAGACTACATTTCTTCGCTCAGTGCGATGTCTTCTATAACGAAGAAGTCGCCCGTAAAGCGGATTGAGGAGAGAAAGGAGAAAGGTCATGACAGCCACGACAATGGAAAAACCAATAGCACCCATTGAATTCATAAAAGGACTTGCCGTACAACCCCGTCCGGAGGATGTTCGTCGTATTGCGGATGAAAATGCATCAAAACTTCGGAAAGAAGTAGCGGGGCTTATAGCAGAAACTAAAAAATCACTCGGAAGCCTCAATGATGAATGTGACCCGGAAATTCTGCGCTTGAAGAAAATTTTAGAAACACTTGATTCTCCGCTGGAGCGAGCAACTAAAAGGCGCGTAGCGTGCGAAATTTCAAGGCTTACGCGCGACAAAAACAATCGCCAGCAAAGCTTAACACAGAAACTTAAAAGCAAAAAAGTGCATGCGGAGAGAAGCATTAGAGAAACAACTTCTGTGTCAGATACAAAGACAGCGCTCTTGCCGAAATATCCTTTTGTTACAATTAAGGAGATTCCTTGGCTGAAAAACACAAAACCCCAGATTATTCCAATACATGAAAGCGATCCCGCGTTTACAATAAGCGCTTACGTCTCTGATGATGATGTCACGAATTCCTCTTTATGGTGGGGTTCTGGGGAGGAAAGAAGAGAGAAAAAACTTGAAAAACTTCTTGATACATTAGGAAAAATTTTTACTCCGCATATTAAGAAATGGAAATCAGAAGCAACCGGTTATGGCGGGTACAGAAAACAGGTTCAATATACATTCACCGGCTCTATACCGAGAGAAACCAAGTCTGCGATGAGAAAAGCGAGGCCCGACTTTAAAGAAGGATGTCTGCTTATGCTTGCGGATGCCAGCACGCTTCATGTTTCAAGAACGATAAAAAGAAATATGATGCCGGTAAATAAAGACCCACTTATTGTTGGCTATCATCCAAAGACGCCGGATCTGTTTTGGCTTATTGCCGCATTTGATATGACGCCGATTGAGAAAATAATTTCTGACAAAGCGCTTAAGGGTTTTTGGAAACAGAAAAAGGAAAAGAAAGGAGCTTCTTAAGTCGCGGGCGTTTAATTTAGGGCACGCGGCGAAAATGTAAAACATTTTCGCCGCTTTTTAATACACAAACTGCTTGGCGCGATATTGCCCGTTCGACGGGTTCGACAAGCTCACCGCAAGCAAGCTCAGGACAATATCGACTTAATTAATATACGAATTGCTTTGGACAACATTGGAGCACTTTAATAAAATCACTTTTTTCCCCAAACCATTTCAAAAATATGGCGCATAACCGTTACAATTTTCTCATTTTCTATAATGAGACACTGCGCGTCTTTAAACATTACCATTCGTACAAAAAGCGGAGTGATTTCGATTGAAACATCTGACGGATATTTGCTATAAGGAACAATTTTAACTTCTCGTTTGTGTTCTTTGTCTCGAGCGCGATATTTTGCAAGAGACGAATGACGTGGCACAATTGCGCGTGTTTTTATATTGTGTCGTGCCCAATATGAATTGATCTCAAGAACGATATTTTCTATGTCCGGATTAATATCTCGGGCAGAACCATAAAAACCGAGAAGTTCTGAGTCATGTAATTCATCAACGCGGTGGTAATAAGCTTGCTCTAAACCATGGGTTCCTTCAAATACTAGTGTTCGAACTTGTGCACCCGTCTGATCGTGGGCCATCGCCAACAGTTCCGGCACTAACTGTTCAAGATCACGTACTCGCGCCTTCTCAATACGCAACAATTCATTTGGCGAGCGTGCGGCGAAAAGCTGCTTTCGTTTTCGTAAAACGCGCGCGACCAATGCTTTTTCAACCAATTGGTCCATTATAAAATAGACTGTTGGTTTTTTGAGTTTGGCTTTCATGGCTACCGCATATGCTGAAGTCGGCCCTAATTCAAGTAGCGCGAGGTACACGCGTGCTTCTTTATCAGATAATCCTAGATGCGTAAGCGTATCAATTGTATTCATATTGTTTACACTAGCATAAAAATATTATTTTAGTCAATAAAATTATAGACAATTTGTATTTAAAAATGTCCTTTAAATAAGGCTTATTATTGTCTATTGCACTTGTTTTAGTCAGAAATACTGAACATTAAGTAGGTATGTGTATACTTCTATTAGACTTGATAAGAAAAGGAGACTAAACATGACAGGAGCAACAGCAGGTTCCGCCACGTGTCCACGTCAAGCAATTGAGAACGAGAAGCCTCACGACGTTCGTATGTCGGGGGTTACCGTTGGTTCGGCGGTGATTCGTCTTCCCGTAAAAGTGCCTCGCCGACCCCGCACTTCAAAAAATAAAAAGCGAGGATAAATAAATACCAAGAGGCTCGAGCCAATAGTGGATCGAGCCTTTCTACTACAAGGAGGAAAAAGATGGCGTTACTCGCTTTTTCTGTCAACGATGTCTGCAATCTAAAATGCTCTTTCTGCTATGTTGAACACTCCGGTAAGGTGAGACGTGCGGCGGAGAAGAGGAATTTAGATCTTCTTGTTTGCATGGGGGCAGATACCTATGTATGTATTGGCAAAGAGCCATTTTTGTCTCCCGATCCCCTTCTTTATGTTATCCAAAAAGTAAATATGGCCGAGAAAGAAATATCAATTATCTCAAATGGGATTGCATGCGAAAGCGTTTTCAGAAAATGGGACAGAAAGAGAGAAAATTATCATATAGATGCGCTTGATCTGACATATCATATGGGTGATGATTTTCTATATGAACGTCATTTTAAGCAAGTTGTTCGAGGTGCACATGTGGCACGAGAAAGGGTTAGACGCCTATCTGTACTCTTTGTGCTGTGCGAAGAGATAATGAATTATCTTGATGATGCAATAAGTTTTGCTGAAAACATAGGAGCAGATAGGTGTATTATTTCACCTCTTAGCAAACCGAAACGTTCAGCCCCGTATACAAAAAAACTTATTACACCAGACCTCAAAAAATTTTTCGGCCTGATAAGCACGAATAGTGCATTTATGAAATCACAGATTACGTGCACAGTGATAGATGACTTTCAATTTTTGCTTGCTGGATGCAGTCCACCATCTTCAGGGCAAATAAACGACATTACAGAGCAGTTTTGTCTTACAGAAAAGGTCATAAACATTGGTGATCCTTTTACGCAAGATGAACTAAGACTGTTAGATGCCGATATTTTAAGGGATAATCCGATGATTGTGCATCCAATGTATCGTCTTAACAATGCTCCGAAGTTTCGTGATGGACTACCCACGATTCCAATCGATGGCAGTTCCGTGGAAGAAGTCTACAGAAGACTTGCTACGGAGATGTCCGGGATTGATCTTTTGAAAAAAGTGGAAGAATGCGCGATATAAACACAAAAGAGATGCGGTTTGCATCTCTTTTTTTAATACACAAACTGTTTGGGACGATATTGAAGCGCTTCAAGGAGATGGTTTTCTTTTATATGCTCGCTGTGGTCTAAGTCAGCAATAGTGCGAGATAGTTTTATGACGCGGTGATACGAACGCGCGGAGAGATCAAGTTTTTTTGATGATTCTATAAGTAAGTTTCGCACTGATTCACTTAATGGCAGAAGGGAGTCAATTTCTTTCACTCCAATATTTGCATTGAGTGTTGCGTGGGAATTT
>CAYZKP010000018.1:0-3632 GCA_964479245.1 uncultured Candidatus Saccharibacteria bacterium
GGTTGGGATCATTCCCACCTCGGCCGCCATTCACGGCAGCGGTTTATTTCGATGTGTCTGAAACAAACCGCTACCGTGAATTTTTAAATCCAACCAAAAACTATCATCCCACTTACGCTTTGTCAACTCAACGAGTATATCAATATATTGATATAGTACGTTCTGACTTATATTTTTTCTGTTCATCATAACAAAATCACTCAACCATTCGAGTACACTCAAAAAGCGCCTGAATAATACATTTTTATATTACCGTTTTTTGAGTGCGGCGATTTCATCCCGAAGTATAGCCGCCGTCTCGAAATCTAAAATTTTTACTGCTTCATTCATCTGACGCTCTTTTTCTTTAATAAGTTTTTGAGGATTTTTTTCAAATAAAACCTTGTCAATCTCAAGAAGTTTGTGAACGGTTTTGTGATGTTCTGTTTTAAGCTGGTCGGTAATATCTTTAATATTTTTTACAATTGTTTTTGGAGTAATATGATGTTTTTTGTTATATGCAACCTGCAATTTCCTGCGACGATTTGTTTCGTTAATCGCTCGCCGCATAGAGCCAGTATCTTGGTCCGCGTAAAGAATGACTCTGCCAGCAACATTCCGAGCCGCGCGACCAATTGTTTGAATCAAAGAAGTTTCAGAGCGCAAAAACCCCTCTTTATCGGCATCTAAAATTGCGACAAGTTCAACTTCCGGCAAATCAAGTCCCTCACGCAAAAGATTAACGCCAACCAAGCAATCAAATTTTCCTTTTCTAAAACTTGTTAAAATTGTGATACGCTCTATCGTTTTTATATCGCTGTGCAGATATTCCGCTTTTACTCCACGCTCCTTTAAATATTCACTTAAGTCTTCCGCCATTTTCTTCGTAAGCGTTGTGACAAGCGTCCGCCCTTTGTTTTTTGTTGCCTTCTCTGCCTCGTTAATAAAATCAGAAACTTGCCCGCTATATTCTTTTGTTTGAACAATCGGTTTCACAATAATCTCTGGGTCAATAAGCCCAGTTGGCCTAATAATCTGTTCAACAATATTTTTTCCAGATTTTTCATATTCATATTCTCCAGGCGTTGCTGACGTATACATAACTTGCTGAACCCTCTCTTCAAACTCTGAAAATGTAAGTGGGCGATTATCAACCGCGGATGGAAGCCGAAAACCATGTTCAACTAATGTATTCTTTCGTGAACGATCTCCTGCATACATTCCCGCGATTTGCGGAACGGTGACATGTGATTCATCAATGATAGTTAAAAAATCAGAAGGAAAATATGAAAGAAGCGTGTATGGAGGATCCCCCGGCCCTCTGCCGTCAAAATGACGAGAGTAATTTTCAATGCCATTGCAGTAACCGATTTCTCTGATAAGCGCGAGATCATGATTTGTACGCCGCTTGAGCCGTTCCGCTTCAAGTAATTTCCCCTCTTTTGCAAATGCCGTAAGCTGTTGCGTGAGCTCTTTCTTTATGTCTTTCATCGCCCGTTTCCGCTCTTCCTGTGCAGTAATAAAATGCTTCGCGGGATATAGAAAGAAATTATCAGTTTCTTCAATAATTTTCCGAGATATTGCATCGATCTTTACTATATTTTCAATGCGGTTCTCGAAGATTTCTATTTTATAAATAACCCGTTCGTTAACCGGCATGATTTCAATATTGTTTCCAAGCGCTCTAAATGTTCCCGGAAATAAATCTGCATTTGTACGTTCAAAATGAACAGAAATGAGCTGTCTGATAAAATCAGCACGCACAATTTTCATTTCTTTAGAAATTTTAATATGTACTTTTTTATATTCCTCCGGACTTCCTAATCCATAAATTGCAGATACGGAAGCAACAACAATAACATCATTTCTTGAAATGAGCGACTGTGTGGTCGCATGCCGCAATCTATCAATCTCTTCATTAATCATTGCCTCCTTTTCAATATACGTATCGGTAATCGGCATATACGCCTCGGGTTGATAATAGTCATAATATGAAACAAAATAATGCACTGCGTTTTTTGGAAAAAATTCGCGATATTCCTGCGCAAGTTGCGCCGCAAGCGTCTTGTTGTGAGCAATGACAAGCGTCGGTTTTTGAATTTTTTCTATAACATTTGCAACTGTAAATGTTTTTCCAGAGCCAGTCACGCCCAAAAGCGTTTGGTGTTTCTTGCCATCTTGTAGTCCTTCAAAAAGTTTTTTTATAGCCTTTGGTTGATCTCCCAATGGTTTGTACGGGGCATGTAATTTAAACTTGTTCATGCGTTGATGTATAAACATAAGCGAAAGAGCGAGTGTACGCGACTCGCTCTTTGCATTAAGAACGGATGTTCATCCGTCTGTGGCGGGAAAAACCGCATTTAGCAAGCCTTTCTGCACCACCCGTACACAATAAAGTATATTTTAAAACTATAATTTTGTCAAACTTGCTTGCTTGTATGCGTCCACCACGTTTGGCACTATCTCAAAAACCAACAAGGTGTATCCTTGACAAGTTTTCCATAGGGTTATCCACAATTCACAGGGACGATCCTTGTGAAAATATTAAAAGAGGCGCTTGCGCGCCCCATAAGCTATTTCCCCCATTCGTTTTGTCTCCCAACCTATCTGCTCAAAATCCTTTTTCGTCGCGTTAGTTATAAACACTTCTCCTTCTTTCTTTTCTGGATGATTTTTAACACAATCCAGCGTGTTCGTGTGAGCACTTATTTTTTAGAGCGTTTGCGAAAAAAGAACAAGGCAATGGCAAGAACAATGCTAGCGACAATAATGCCTCCACCGACACTCGCTGTCGTCGCTAGTGTATAGAGCCCGGAAAGCAAAGCGAAAAATCCGACAACAAGTGCATAAAAAACCCATCCAACCGTAGAAATGAACAGACCAACAGTTCCGGCAATAAGCAACTCCCCTTCATACTCACTTTCACTAAATACACCAAATACAAATATTAACACAGAGAGAATAGTCAAAATCACCAGAAATGTAAGCATCGCTTGCCTTTTCGCCGTTTTGTTACTGCAGAAAACTATACCATGTATTAATCCAAAAAGTCAAGGTGTCGTGGGTTATGGTTCAAGGGCTTGGAACCACCCCTAATATTATTTATCACAATGACCATCACAAGGACATAATCCCACAAGGTTGATCCTTGTGAAAATTGCTAGATTTTAGGCTTGTGGAACGTGGTGAAACTCACACATATTGCCATGTGATTTTGCGTATTCATACGCAGACGTTGCGGCAACTGTTCCCATTGCGGCGGCGGTGATGTCTTGTTTAAATCTGCCAAAATGATTCACGGTATCCCCTGCCACGAAAAATCCTTCTATATTAGTTTTCATCATACTGTCTGCATCGATGTATCCTTTTTCATCAAGCACTACGCCGAGTGATTCTGCCAAAGAGACATTCGGCTTAAATCCAATTTCAACAAATAACCCGTCAACAACAAGTTCGTTTGAATTTTTAAATTGTTTAGTTAAAATAATTTTCTCAAATTTTTTATCGCCAACAATTTCCTTTACTTGAGTTTCCGTCAAGATTTCCACTTTATCTCCCAACTGCTTTAAATGTTCGTAATTGATTGGCTCTGCGTGTATTTCTTTCTCCATTGTAATCAAGTATGCTTTTGTGAAATATTCTGATCCCAAAAT
>CAYZKP010000018.1:3651-10647 GCA_964479245.1 uncultured Candidatus Saccharibacteria bacterium
GACTGCTGAATCTCCTCCGCCAACCATTGCAATTGTTTTTCCGGTATACACTGGCCCATCGCAGGTCATACAGTAATGCACGCCCCTTCCGGTCAACTCATTTTCATTCGGAAGTCCGAGTCTCCTGTGTTCCGCGCCTCCGGCAAATATGACTGTTTTAGATTGAAATTTCTCTTTCTCTGTTTCAATAAAAAAACACTGGTCTTTTTGTTCAATTTTTTTAACAAATCCAGGCCTAAATAGAACGCCAACCGATTTCCCTTGTCCTTTCATTGTTTTCATGAGTTCATATCCGTCAATGGGCATAACTCCCGGATAATTTGCTATCTCGCCCGCTTTCGCGGTTTCGCCGCCAAATTCACCCTCCACGAGAAGCGTTTTCATTCTGTATCGCCCAGCATACAAACCTGCGGCAAGACCCGCAGCGCCAGAACCAACAATGATTAAATCATACATAATAAGTCATTCAATTATATCAAAAAAGGACATCGTTACAAAAAACTCCTCATGAGCGAGGAGTCTTTGGAAAAAACGCGCGGATTGTGTATTGTGCCCCGGTTGCAACGGTAAGCACAAGAATGACGTGAGTAAACGAGACCGCATACCACTCTTTGAGGCTGAACGCCCACAGATTAATTTCCGGATACACAATTTTTACCGCTATCGTAATAAGCACGAGCACATATAATAGAGCTGTTTTATATTTTGCGAACATGCTCACTTTCATATGCATGTCTCCGCTACGAAACAAAACGGTAACCCATAAATTTCTCGTGACCATTGTCAATATAAGCCATACAGGAACACCGAGGGCATACAAAATCCAAATTTCAAATACTTTATCGGCCACAGGGTCTAATTTCTCTCCTATAGAAGTACATTCATTTCTTAGGCGTGCCAATTTTCCATCGTAATAATCGGAAAGCGCCGCACACAGACACAGAACGAAGGCGGCCACATAAAAGTCTTGCCAAATCAATATGCCTGCTGTGATTGTTAAGAAAATCCGCCCCAATGAAAGTAGATTGGGAAGTTTTGTTAGGTCATGTGGATGAAACATTCACGTTTCCACAAATATATTCTCTGTGTTTAGAAAAGCATAAAATATCCGCTATGTCAATCATACACTTAGATTGACCACCAACTTAAAAAGGATTACATTGATGGCAGAATCTTGAAAGGGTGAAAAAACCGATGTATGCACCGGGGTATTTACGGGAGCCAATTAAATTACAGTGGTTTAAAAATGAAAAGCACGGTTGGTTGGCAGTGGTTGCAATCAACCGTAAGATTCAGAACGATAATTTGCCACAAGTTTTTTCTTCTCTCGGTGGCATTCGCGTCTTTCCATACTTAGATATAAACGCGATGATCCGTGACGTGTGCCTCTTGGCAGAGGCAATGACCAAGAAAGCCCTTGGAGCAAATCTTAATATCGGCGGTGCCAAGATGGTAGTTATGGGTGATCCGAAAACTATAAAGACGGGAGAGTTTTTACTCTGGATTGGAGAATGCATCAACTCTTTAAACGGCGGATACTACGGCGCAGAAGACATGGGCATGAAATCTAAAGACATTGATATAGTCAGCACAGTGACAGAATGGATTACTGGAAGATCGATTGGAAATGGCGGAAGCGGAGATCCGGGAGAAGTAACGGCCTATGGCGTATTGTCAGGGGTAGAAATTGCTGCCGCCTTTCACCCAGCCACTCGAGGAAAGCGGCTCAACGAATTGTCGTGCGCCATACAAGGATTGGGAGGCGTCGGCAAGCCATTGGCAAAAATGCTCTTGAGTAAGGGATGCTCCCTAATCGTTACCGATATTGATCGAGCGCGCTGTGCGAATTTTGAGCACCGACCTAATGTCACCGTTGTCGAGCCAGGCGCAATCCACGCAACACACGTTGATGTGTTTGCTCCGTGTGCATGCGGCGGCGTGATTAATAACAAAATGGCACGAGAATTTAATTGCCATATCATCGCGGGATCTGCCAACAATCAACTCGAACAAAGCTCAGCTGGAGTACATCTCTGGGAAGCGCGTCACATTCTCTATGCACCAGACTCGATAATTAATGCGGGTGGGCTCATTAGTGTGATGTTTGAGCTTGAACGCGAAATATACAGCAGAGAACGTGCGTGCGCCCGAGCAGAAAAAATAGTGCAAGAAAATCTCGCTTTTATATTTGAACAAACATATAGGACCAGCGTTCCGCCAGAGATTGTTTTTGAAGAAATGGTACAAGAACGATATGAACAACGTGTCCGTAATGGAACAATCATCGTTTCTTAAATCACTCTCCCTTTCCCTCGCCTTTTATGGCGAGGTTTTTCGGCTCTAGTCAATTTCCATAAAAATTTTACAAAAATACAGAGAGTTGAAAAAAAAGTATAATCTGCTAGCCTGAAGACAGAAATGCTTGATGGAAAAAAACATGTACGTTGATATTCAAGGATCGCTTGATTGTCCCATAATCAATGACACAGATTGTTCAAAACTTTCTTCAAAAGAACTCAAGGATATCATATGGAAACACTCTCCACACAATTATCATCAGGTAAGCGATTGGATAGTCGTAGGATGGGGAGAAGACGGCAAATTAAAAATGCAAAGAACGCTACCTGATGGTACGGAAGAGTCCGCGGAGGTAGATGATTGCCAATCAATGTACGCAGCATGCAGTTTCGGAAACGGGGAAATATACAAACAAATTTTGAAAGACATCGGCATGACTGACGCATGGCATACGTTTCCGCCCGCAATTCCTCGCGCGCTTGATCACCGATGGTATGCATATGCGCTTTTGGCTGGCACTGCCCTTACTGGTCTTCCCGTGATGCTTATGAAATCAGGAGGAGCAGAAGCGGTTGAAACAGGCAGAAACACAGCGGTAAAGTTTTATCATCTACAGCGTGGCATAACACAGCCCCTTGAAAAAGGGCCATATTTTATTTTTGCGCGAGGAGGTTTTCATGGACGAACAGTGTTGAGCAGGTCCATAAACTCTTCAATCTCGTCACAAGCTGGTTTCTGGCCCCTAGTACCAAATACTGTTCCGGTAGAATTTGGAAATATAGAAGAACTTCGGCAAGTACTTTCTGTACTTTCTGCCCTCGATGATCTCGTTGCCGGAGTCATCATTGAACCAATACAAGGTGAGGCAGGAGTTATTATTCCCCCAAAAGGTTATCTCAAGGCGGTATCCGATTTGTGCAAAAGATTTGGTGTTCCGTTAATTCTTGATGAAATTCAGACAGGTTTTGGCAGAACCGGCTGTGACTTTGTGTATGAAAAAGAAGGATTTATGCCAGATATACTTATTCTGGGTAAAGCACTCGGGTCTGGTGTCGCACCCGTATCAGCTGTTTTTGGACGAAAAGATATTATGGAAAGCATTGCAGAAGGAACAGAAGGAGCAACATTTAGCGGGACGCCCTTCCAGAGTAAATTACTGGTGGCGGCAGTCAGAGCGTTAAGTAATAATCATTTATCGACAGAGTCTGCAAGAAAGGGAGCGCACATGCTTTCCCTCTTCAAAAAACTACAGGAAAAATATCCACATATTATTGTAGATGTGCGAGGAGAAGGTTTGTTTATTGCTGTTGAAACAACATTAGACGGGCAGAAAGTATCACAAGCACTCCTTGACCTTCCTGAAAACAAAGTGTGGGCAAAGGAAACAGGAAAACATAATCGCGTTATCCGTATTTCCCCCCACCTTACAATGAGAGAAGAAAGAATCCCCGTTATCATCAAATCATTTGAAAAAGCGTTGTTGAGTGTAGCACAAAAAAGATAACCACCAGTTGGTGGTTTTTTTCTTGAATTCTGTATAGGTATTCCATATACTATTACCTTAGAGAGTACGTAGGCGATGCCATGAAACACATTCCGATGCGCGTTTTAATGTGCGCTCCGCCGTTCTTTGATGTCACTGAAAAAGATAAGCATGGTAACTTGCACATGGACCCAAACAATCGCCCCGATAAAAAATGGGCGCACGCGCAGTGGGAAAATTTGGTAGCACTGTATCAAAATTTAGGGGTTGAAGTTATTTTCATAGATCCAGTCCCCGAACTTCCCGATATGACATTTGCCGCAAACTGCGGGCTGACATTCATGAAAAACGGAAAACCTTGCTTCATACCTTCAAACTTTAGACCGGAACGACGTCGTGGAGAAAGGCCTCATTATATTAATTTCTTTACACGATTAGGATACGAAATTATTGAACTGCCTGAACAGGTATTTTTTGAAGGTGCGGGAGATGCCCTCACGCTTGCCGACGATACACTACTCGTCGGACACGGATTCCGCACCTCTAGAGAAGCACGCGCCTATCTTTCGGCGCTTACCGGAAAAAAAGTTGTTTCTCTTGAATTACAAAGGCCAAAGGGAAAAGATAAAATTCTCTATCACACCGATACCGCCATGGCAGTTTTTCCGGGTACACATCCTGCGGTGGTAGTATGTCCCGATGCGTTGACACCCGACTCATACGACATACTGTTCTATGAAATTGCATACCGCAGAGGAATGGTGCTTACCGCATCATATAAAGACGCAATCAACCTCGCGCTTAATGCAGTTGTAATTCCGATAGATAAGGTCACACCCATACGCAGAGCTCATTTCCCGGAAAAATCAAAGGGCGTGGTTATTACCGTAAACACGGCAAGTAAAGAACTACTCAACACATACGAATCACTTGGTTATATCCCGCTTACCGTCCCACTTTCCGAATTTGTAAAATCCGGTGGTGGCGCATTTTGTTTGAGCAAAATTTTACCATGCTAAAAAGCCCCGAGTACTTCGAGGCTTTTTTATTCAGCATATTAGTAACACAGACTATTCTTCGACGATAGTCCATACACCGCCGACTCCATGCCCTGTTATATCTCCCGGGTTTCTATCTTCTGCGTAGTAGTAAAGAGGTTCACCATCCCAGGTATATTGAAAAAGCTTTAGCTCTTCGTTATATACCGTCCCTAATTTTCCTTTTTGCGACATTTCGCCCCGTGCGATATACGGTGGCCACAATTGTAGACACTTACCTGTGCACGTTTGTCTTTTCTTCATATACAAAGTTCTCCCCGACATATCAGTGATGTAATCTTTTTGGAGTGCGGTATTTCCCGCAATTGAAATTGGTTCAAGTGCGTCTTGCGTCGCTTCATCAGCTTCCCCGAGCAGAACATTTGAGGCAGATAAAAGATCTTGCACTTCAAATTGACCAGCATTTCTCGAAGAAGTATTTGTGTATGAAGCCCATACCCCAAAAACCCAAAAAACAAAAATGACACTGATAAGCGTAGCAATAAGTTTTTTATTATCCATATGTTTCCTCAATTAAAAAAGTAAGTATTCGACCGGTATAGTATGTATCTTACTATAAAACTGGTCACTCTGGCGCCGTTTGTGTGGATAGCGTTCCCTTCACACAATTATTGTCTTCACTTGATTCAAAAATTTCATTTTTGCCATCTGCACAGATTTCGTATGAATGAGATCCTGCTGTTGCAAGCCACGCCGTTCCAACATCCTCATACAAACTGCTACCTACGCTTGGGATTTTGATTCTCCCTAAAAATCCCCCATCAAGTTTAAAGTACGTCTGAGAACTGGGAGACAGTTTGGTGCCGATATTTTTCACTCTGGCAGAAAAAGAAACTCGTTCACCTTCGTGGGGCGCAAGCGGAGATACCGTAACCTTTTCAATAATAAGATCTCCCGTGACCTCCTTTCCTTTTATGGTAAAAACGAGATCAGTACAATTATTTTTCTCATTCATTTCAAGGATAACATTCGTTACGTCGGTGCACACTTCCATGCGATGCGTGCCGACCCGAACGGTCCACGCGCCTTTCCAGATTCTAGTGTCCTGTTCATTTACTTCAAGCGGACGCGTTTCAAGACGCGAGAGCTGCATATTTATTTTTCCGTCATTGTCGTTATCAACAAACAATTGAGTAAAAAATGGCACTTTCATAGTTTCTTTCCCGGTATTTTTAACAGCAAGTGAAAAACTTAAAACGCTTCCTTCGGCAAGCGAACCCCCGTAATAAGAAAGAGTGCCTAAGGTCGCGTCCGGCGCGTCTCCTTCTGCTTCCGGATTTTCAATTTTTTGCTCAACTACGGTTGTCACTATTGGCGGAGGTGGCGGAGTAGCGACAGGGGATGTCTCTGTCGGTGAGGGCGGTGCCACGATTGCAGGAGCAGGCTTTTCCGTTTTAGTTTTTATAGCAGCTTGTTGTGAAACCTTAAGAGAAACCGCCTTTGCTGACTCCTCCTCGGCAACAGTGATCGGCGTATCTGCTTCGCTGTCTCCCTCCTCTATTTCAACAACAATATTTTGCTCTTCTTGAGAAAGAAGAACCGCGGCAACGGGCATATCATCCTTAAACGCTTGCGCAAAAGAATGCTGAATGTACAGAACGCCAATTCCTATGTATTCTTTTGCTTCAAATTTTGTGAAGGCAGCATATAGAAGAAACACTGCACCGAGAACCGCAGCAATAATGATAAGTGTTATAACGTCTTTATGTTGTCCTTCTATATCAAGATTAAAAGAAAAGGCGGGCTTTGAAGAGATTCTCTTCCCTCTCTTTTTGGGTTTAACTTGTGTGTATAAAACGTATAGAGAAATAACGAGAGCAAGCAGGGCGGTGGAGCTTGCAAATAGAGAGTTTTGAAACGTATTAAAAATAAATTCTAACACCATACCCTTTTCGTATATGTGTTATATTATACACCTTCGGGTAGACACGAGAAAAGAACTATGTGGAAATCTTTTGCGATGACAAATGGGAAGATATACCACAATCACCGCGCACATTAAAACCCATGGTTTTTGACCATGGGTTTGCGTACATTGTTTGTGTTCGTGCTAACTATCTATCCAATATGATGTCCAAACCAGCACACGCAAGAAACATGTTTTGAATCTGCAAAAGAGAAAGAAATGGCTGTTCACCAACAGGTAAACCGTGTCGT
>CAYZKP010000019.1:0-10558 GCA_964479245.1 uncultured Candidatus Saccharibacteria bacterium
TGCTTCAAGAAAATCTTCATCAATTTTTTGCGCCTCGCTGTCTCCGCGCGCGCTCTTTTTTTCTTGTTCTTCAAAACGCGTGCGCTGATCAATTGGATCATTTAATTCTGAAAATCCTTTCGCGAGTTCTATTCCGCCAATAGCCAATTGAAACGCGTCAACTAATGTTTCACTCCCTTCCTTCTTTTTTGCAAGCGGCAACATATGAGGCGGATACTCTGTAATAAATGTAGGTTGTATAAGTTTTGGTCGGCATGCTTTTTTAAAAATATTATCAAGAATCTTTTCCTTACCTTCCCCTAAAGATGTGGGAACACCTAATTGTCGCGCCTTGAGCGTGAGCTCATCTGCCGTTGCCGACTCGGCGTTTAAAATGAGTGCATATTGTTTGAGGATTGAAAAATATGAAACACGCTTAAACGGTTTTGCGCATTCTATTGTTTGCCCATGAAACATGAAGGAGGTTTTTTTACACACATTCTTTACTATGGTTTTTAACACCAGCTCCACAAATTCCATCTGCTTCACCGCGTTGCTATAACTTTCATAAAACTCAACCATCGTAAATTCCGGATAGTGTGTTACGTCGATACCTTCATTGCGAAATGCTTTGTATATCTCATACACCTTGGGAAAATTCCCCACGAGTAATCGTTTGAGATACAGCTCATCTGAAATGCGCAAATACAAATCAATATCAAGCGCATTATGGTGTGTTGTAAATGGTTCTGCCGTCGCTCCACCATAAAGAGGTTGAAGTGTTGGTGTTTCAACTTCAAGATATTCCGCGCTATCAAGTATCGCTCGAAGTGCGCTTATCATGTGAGAGCGAATGATAAAACGATTCCGCGATTCCTCGGACATCAGCGTATCAAGAAAGCGTTTCCTAAATTTCTCTTCTGTATCTTTAAGACCATGCCACTTTTCAGGAAGCGGACGTAGCGCCTTAGCAAGCATCCTCCACGTCTGCAACAGGAGTGTTTCTTCGCCTTTTTTCGTGACAAAGAGCGTGCCAGAAACTTCCACAAAATCACCTACGTCAACCGTATTAACAAATCGATCAAAGACCTCGTTTTCTGCTTCGTCTTTTTTAAGAAGCCCCTGAAATAGTCCTGTTCCATCAGCGATATCAAAAAAAATAAGCCCTCCCTGTCCACGAAGCCGCATTATCCGACCGGCCAAAAAGAGCGGTTTTTTTCTCTTTGAAAATGTTTTGAATTTCTCTTTTACTTCGGAGAGAGTCACGTCCCTGTGAACGGTAGCTGGATATGGATTAATGCCCTCCTTTATAAGAGCTTCTAATTTTTTTAAGCGCTCAGTTCTTAATTCTAGAAGAGAAGTCATTGGTTTAGGGTTTAGGATTTAGGGTTTAGTTAAATTAAACGCTATACGCTAACGGCTAAACGCTTTTATTTTATTCAACGCTGATGATACTGTAGAGCATTTCGCCGCTTGGTGTTATAATAGAAACCTTATCTCCTTTTTTCTTGCCGATAAGCGTGGACCCAAGCGGTGATTTGTTCGAAATTTTACCTTCTTTCATATTTGCTTCTTCCGAACCAACAATTCGATACGTTTTTTGTATGTGATCGGACCCTTTCTCGACAACAACTGTGGAGCCGATGTTAATAACGCCACCTTTATAATCAGAAACGATAATGGCGGAGCGAAGCATTGACTCAATCGTAGCAATCCGATCTTCTACTTCAGCCTGAAGCCTTCCTGCTTCCTGATATTCCGCATTTTCAGACAGATCGCCGAGAGAGCGGGCGTATTCCAAACTTTCCGCAACTTCTCTTCTTTTATTTGTTTTGAGATGTTCAAGTTCTTTTTTCAAATCCTCCAACTTCTCTTTGCTTAAATATGTTTTTTCTTCATTCATCCCGTTAGAAATAGAACGCGAACAGAAATGTTCCAAGTCCTATATAATTTATTCCTAATAATGTTCAATTGGACAAACGACGTCATGCTTTGATACGCATCCGCGATTTCTAATAGGATTTGCCATATAGTAAAATGAAAACGCGGCTTTTCGTAATCGCCTAATTGTATAGCCTCTTTGAATAAAGGTCAATTGGCCAGTAATTTCTATTAGCGACGTAGAGCGAGAGAAATGGAAAAACTTGTTTTTCCATTTCCGAGCTGAGGAGCTAATATAGGTTAATACCGCAGGGCAAGCCCTGCGAACCTTTATTCATTTTCTTTTAAATACTCTGGCGTTTCTCTCGCCATCCACTCGAGCATCTCGCGCATGACATACGGAGCGCCAATAAGATTGTGAGAATTTCCACGCTCCATAACTGTTGCAAACGCGTAGCGCGGTTTTTCATACGGGAAAAACCCCACAACCCACGAGTGAACAAATTTCTTTTGTGTTCCTACTTCAGCGGTGCCCGTTTTTGCCGCAACAGAAACTCCTGAAATATTGAGCGCGCTTGCCGTACCGAACAAAACCGAATCACGCAAGCCTTCCCTCACAACTGCAAAATACTCTTGTGGAATTTTGATGGTGATATTTTTACCTTTTGAAATTCGTATCCCTTCTTTTTCAAGAACGACATGCGGCGTAAGAAGCATCCCGCCGTTTGCGATAGCGGCAACCGCGCGCGCTGCTTGTAGTGGTGTAACTTGAAACCCATATTGTCCGATTGCGGTATTATATGTATCACCGATTCTCCACTCGTCATTAAAAACATCTGCTTTCCAATCTGGCGTCGGGATAATACCAGATTCTTCTCCAAAAAGATCAATACCCGCCACGTCTCCAAAACCAAACAAGCGCATATATTGCTCAATTTTGCCAATACCAAGCCCTTTTTGATCTTTAAACCCACCTCCAATTTCGTAAAAATACACATTTGAAGAAACCGCGAGCGCGCGCCGCATATCTACCAATCCGTGAGCCTTCCAATCTTTAAATACCGATTCTTCCCCGGGAATATACGGATGGGGAATAGCAATAGAGCCGGTGCTTAATATTTCCTGCTCCGGTGTAACAATATGTTCATTAAGCGCCGCGAGTGCCAAAAAAGGTTTTACGATTGATCCCGGCGTATACAAACCCGAAACGGCACGATTTAAAAAAGGAGTTCGCGTGCCACTAGTAAATTGCTTAATACGCACACGATCTTTGCCTGTAGTTAAAATATTTGAATCATATTCGGGGAAACTCGTAAGCGCGAGAATCTCTCCGGTTTCAATATCAAGCATCACGCTCGCTCCTCCTGAAAAACCAACATCCTCTGCAAGATTTTTTATGAGCGTAAATAATTTTTCTTGTACGCGGCTATCAATGGAAAGCGTAAGATCGCTACCATCCTCCGGGGGACGAGTAACACTTTCTGATTGCAATTCCCCGAGTACATTTGTTTCAGAAATTTTGATACCCGGAGAACCGAGAAGCACTTGATCGTACGATTGCTCGACGCCATTCTTACCGATAAATGTTGGCTGATAAAAATCGCCGTTTTTGTCTTTTGCTGGATATGCGACATAGCCAAGCACGTGAGCAATCCCCGAAAGAGAAGCGTACGAGCGTAGCGAAAAATCAGTTGATGATGCATTTGGGATATTGAATGCGAGCTGCGCGCCATTTCTGTCAAAGATCACGCCGCGCTCATTAAAAAGAATTGTATGCCGCAAACTATTATTTGCCGACGCGTCTTTCAAGAGAGGTCCGGAGAGAACCTGCAGATCGTACGTCTTTACCAAAACTATAATGATGATAATAAAGAAAAAGACGCCAATATCCCAAAACGGGTATTTGGAAATCGGACGTTCAATTTTCCCTTCAAAATGATGGGTGTCAAATTGGGGTAAATTGCTTGAATCTAGAAAAATTTCGTCCGGAGCAATTTCTCTATTCAATGTTTTTTTTCTGAAAAACATGGCGCGCACTACGAGCTAAACCTTGTTTTACTTTTTATAAATTCTGCCATACACAAGAGAAGAAATGCTCCAACAGTAAAAAAGAAAGAAAAGCCAAACAAGGTGACCGTTGAAACTCCATACAATGTATCGTATACAAGACCCCATCCTACAATTTCATACATTCTCTTCTGCATCGTCACTGCACCAATGCTGATGATAACAGTAGCCCACCACGGAAAAAAGAATACTGAAACTAAAAGCACGAAGTTGATAAAAATTCTTTTCATGAGGGCTATTCACTAAGAGACGGAAGAATATCAAATAGCACAAATACCTCCCGCGCCGTGAAAATATTTATTGGCGCCCGAAAGAAAATTTCTTGTGTCGCGCTTTTCGGCTTTGATTCAACGTATTCAACAATCCCTAAAAGATACTGCTTAAATGCTCCATAGATTACCGGGTCTCCCGAGTTAACAGGAATACCTACTGGAACCTCGATTCGAAACTCTCCTCCCCCGTACCCGATAGCGCTTACTGGAATGCGATCTTTCCCGAGAAGGACTTCCGTTTCCCTTCCTGAAGAAGAAAAAAGTTGCACTTTCGCCATCCGTTGATAGACACCTTCAATTACGCCCAAAACGACATCTTCCGACACGACAAGCATTCTCGGTCTCACGCCCTCACGTACTCCCACATCAATAAATAATACATCGTAGGGTGATTGATTAGGATTTGAAAGAACCATTCCAAGAATTCCGGGAATATTCTCTACTCGGTGCAACAATGCTTTTAATTCTGTATTTTCCTGCTGTACGGCTTCATACAATAGAATACGAGCGCGCGCAGCGGCAAGCACTTCTTGTAGCTGCCTGTTTTCTTCAGAGAGAGTTGATACGGTTTTTAAAAAAACGTGGAATGAAGCTATTTTCTTTTTTACAAAATAAGCGCTTTTTAAAAACGGCTGAGCAGCAAACAACATTCCACGCTCAAAAGGATTGGATAGAGATGAAAACCGCGCAAGCGCAAAAAGCACTATACAGATAATGCCCGCTCCTATGAAAAATATTTTCGTTTTTGAATTAAATGGAAACATGGAAAAACGGGCGAACGATTCGCTCGTATACGTATATTATGTGCAAGAACTGTACAGTATTACTCTTTACTCTATTGGAGGCAGACCCTCATCTCCATCAATGAGCACATCCTGATAGGCACCAAGATTTTCAATGATAATACCGGTACCGCGCACAACAGCGGTCATCGGATCAGGAGCAAGATGGATAGGAATACGCAAAGAGCTTTCTAACAGTTGCACAAGCCCCGAAATCATAGAGCCACCGCCGACAAGCACGATCCCCCGCGCCATAATGTCCGATAGCACTTCCGGAGGCGTTGTTTCAAGAACTTCCTTTGCAGAATCAACAAGAGTAAAAATAGAGGGCCTGATTGCTTCACGGATGTCAGCATCGGTAATAATCACTTCCCGCGGCAAACCAGTAATGAGATCTCTGCCGCGCACCGGCGCTTCAATTGAGTCGTGTCCTTCTCCGACTGACCCAATTGCAATTTTTATACTTTCTGCAGTCCGCTCTCCAATCAGAATTTTAAATTCATTACGAATATAAGAAATAATGTCTTCATTGAACCGGTCCCCTGCAATCCGAATATTTTTTGAACGCACAATGCCAGAGAGTGAAATCACGGCAATGTCGGTGTTCCCACCGCCAACATCAATCACCATACTTCCTACCGGATCTTTTATCGGCAAGTCAATGCCTATTGCCGCCGCCATTGGCTCTTCAACTATATACACTTGTCGCGCGCCGGCGCTTTTTGCCGCGTCCCTCACTGCTCGCGTTTCAACATTCGTAATACCGGAGGGAACACCTACCACAACCGTGGGACGTATCATTTTAGGAGAAAGATTGTGTATTTTACGAAAAAAATATGCGAGCATCTCCTCGGCCACTTCAAAGTTTGAGATAACGCCTTCAATGAGCGGCCGCACTGCGTCAATATGAAGGGGGGTCCGCCCCAGCATCTGTTTTGCCTGCGAGCCGACCGCAACCACCTGCCCTGTTTTTTGATTAACGGCAACGACAGAGGGTTCGTTGATCACCACGCCGTAATTACGCATATATAAAAGTGTGTTGGTCGTGCCCAAATCAATACCAATGTGGTTGGAAAACATTTTATACATTTTTTCTTTGGCGCGACGCATATATAATGTAGGTTATTGCGTTTTTTTATTAAACTGTTTTACAAGAGCGGTAATATCCATTTCATTTTTTTCTCCCGTTGCTCTCTCCACCACCTCAATTACATTTTTTTTAATAAACGATTCACCGAGTATAACGATCCATGGAATTCCAATGAGATCTGCATCGGCAAATTTAACTCCAGCACTTATATCCCGATCATCATAGAGCACTTCGCATCCCGTTTTCGTGAGACGTTCATAAAGTTTTTGCGCCTCACTTAAAACCATCGCGTGCGAAGACACTGGTACAAGGTGAACTTGAAACGGAGCAACGGCTTCCGGCCAGACAATGCCTTTTGTATCAGAGAGAATCTCAACAATAGTTCCCATAAGACGCGTGGGGCCAAGTCCGTAACAGCCCATAACCACGGGGTGTTTTTTCCCTTGCTCGTCTTTGAAAAAAAGTCCGAGCGGCGCTGAAAAACGAGTGCCAAGTTTAAAAATATTTCCCACCTCAATTGCAGTATGCTCTGTCAATGCTCCACGTTTTATATTCAGTTCAGACAAAATTGCGTCATTCATCACTTCCGCGTTAATTGCAATCTGCTTTTCTTTTGAAACATATACCGTATCTTCTCCCGCGAGAGATATGGTTTGAAATTCGTGGCTATACGCTGAAAATACGCCGCCGCTCGCAATGGTAAGGAACGTATGTTCGGCAATACCAACTCGTTTAAAAATATTTTTGTACGTTTCCTGCACGCGACGATAAAAGGCATCAAGGTCTTCTACCGATGAATGAAACGAATACATGTCCTTCATAATAAATTCTCGCCCGCGCACGATACCACTTTTCGCGCGCTCTTCGTTTCTGAATTTCGTTTGAATTTGGTAAATCGCTTTTGGCAAATCTTTATACGAAGAAATATGTTGAGACAAAAGATTTACAATCTGCTCCTCTTGCGTCCAACCAAGACCAACCTCAACACCGTTTTTAAGCTGTGTTTTGAACCACACATCTTGCTCCCACCGATCAGTTTTTTTCCACAATTCCGAATTTTGAAGGGCGGTCAACAGAATCTCCTCTGCCCCAATCGCGTTCATCTCTTCTCTAATAATGTTTTCAATGTTTTTAAGAACACGGATGCCAAGCGGCAGATATGCGTAGACCCCCGCCATTTCTTTGTGAATATACCCGGCGCGAATCAAAAATTGCGCGTTTTTTACAACTTCGTCCTTCGGCGCCTCTTTCCGTGTTTTTGAAAATAGTTGAGAAAATTTCATGTCTCATTAGTATAATAAATATATCCACATTTGTATATTTGACATATTTCTTGTGGGGTATATTCTTTATTTCAGAAAAACTAAGGAGAACGACCAATGAAAAAGTTGAATTGGTGGATTGTTGGTTCCCCCGTTGCGATTTTTGCCATGTTTTGGACGTTGGTATGGCTTAAGGTAGACGCTACCGCGTTTGTGAAATCTGTGTGGAATGGATTCTGGAACACCATTCAAGATTTCGCGCGAATGCTTATTCAGTGGCTGTTGGTTGCTTTGGAATATATATTGAAACTTATTGGTTTTTCGTTCATAGACTTTTTTGCCCTTGTTTTCGGCCTCGCACTTTTTGTCGGCGTATTTGCATTTGGCGCATGGCTGTTCGGCCGAGTATGGTTTATCCCGTTTAAAGCAACTGTATGGAAATTTTCTGCAATGGTTCTGGCCGTAGCTTTGAGTCTGTGGTCCGCGGCAAGCGGCTTCACGTTCTTTGGCACCCTCTCCGTTGTCACCGCAAGCGCTGTTCCGCTCGTCCTCGCGTTTGCCGCGGTTTCCAAAGATTTTGCCGCGTGGGCAAATGATGAGTGGCAAGCACTTCAGAAAAAGCGCCGCGCGATGCCCCCCGTTGCACCAGGCGGGCCACCTAGACCTCATTAAATAATACGCGGCCTACTCTGCCCGCGTATTCATAAAGATATATAAGTGTAGCTGTCTATATGCCACCCTCTGTGGGTGGCTTTTTTTACGTCCCTCAAGATCTCGCCTTGAGTATCTATCGTTAGGAACAAGGTGTAACCTTGTGGAATTTTATATTGACAAATGTTTGTTTTAATATTAATATATAAAAAGAAGGTCTCAACAACACGGAAGCGACAAGATGAGACACGGAACCTGGACTGCGTGCATTGCAGGAATGTTGCCGGTAAGTTTCCTTTGGGTTGGTATACTCCTTGGCGTAGAGATGACAAAAGACGGTATCGGATATATGATCGGGCTTTCCTCTATAATCGCGATAATGGTTCTGGTGATATCTCTTGTGGTTAAAATTCCTAAAGTCATTTTTGGCGATCTCGCCGTAATTGCAAGTGCGTTTACATCTGCGGCCGCGGGTGCGTATGCGACTGACGACCTACGTGCTTTTACGCTTGGAATCGTTGCTACGGGTGCGCTTATCTGGGTTGCCATGAAAGAATATACTGAGCATTTGAATATGAATTTTCACTTAACACTGTGTATTAAGTTTTTGTGTGTCGCAGGTGCTACAAGTGTAAGTTTCTTCGCTTTCACTGCCACGATACAAAATACCACCCCTGATATTATAATTCCGCTTTTGACAGCAAGTACCGTGCCGATGATAGTTGTGCTTATTGCTATTTTGCTCATCTCCTATTTCAATCAAGATTTGAATCAAGAATAAAGACAAAATGAGAAAGCCGCTCCTCTTACAGAGCGGTATTTTTGTACAAAAAAATTAAAAATCAATTTCCCACAAGACGCACTATGTCGTTGTACGTGACAAGAAGCATGAGGAGCACAAGGAACACAAATGAAACGGCGTGAATCATGTTTACTATTTTATAATTCATCCGAGACCCTTTAACCGCCTCAATCAAAAGAAATAACAAACGTCCCCCATCAAGGGCGGGAATTGGTAATAAGTTTAATACACCGAGATTGATTGAAATAAATGCAACAAATTGGAGAAGGTACACAAACCCAAGCGCGGTGGCGTCCCCGACCAGTGAGACAATTCCTACTGGGCCCGCGAGACTTTTTAGATCCGCCTCTCCTTGAAATGCGTCTTTTACTAAATCAGCAAATGCGGCGATGGTCGCGCCGGTCAATACCACTGTCATTTTTCCTCCTTCAAAAAAAGCGCGAAGCGTGGGCAACTGCACAATGCCAAGAGTTTGTAACGCAACCCCAATGCCGGGCATGTCTCCAATCACGCCTTTCTCCGGAGTAACCTTAGTTACACTTTCTTTTCCGTCACGCGTATAGGTAAGCGTTATAGTTTCTTCTCCGTGCCGCACAATAAATTCTTTCATGCTCTCCGAACGCGCCACTTCAAGAACTTCACCACTTACCATAAGAGAGCGCACGACATCCCCTTTCAGTATGCCTCCACGTTCTGCTGGAGCACCCTCTTTAACATCAGTAATGATCAGTTCTTCATGAACAACCGTTGCACCCCTCGGATATGATTCAGACGACATGGGCAAGCCGTACATAAAGCCAAGTGAAAACAATATCCACGCAAGCAAGAAGTTGAATAAGACACCGGCGCTTATGATGACCGCTTGTATCCATTTCGGTTTATATACCAAGCTACGTTCCCTATCCGGCCCGTGCAAAGATTCATCATCTGGGTTCTCGCCAAAAATTTTTACAAACCCACCAAACGGAATCGCGTTAACCGTGTATTCCGTCTCTCCTTTTTTTACGCCAAAAAGCTTGGGCGGAAACCCGAGACCAAACTCATCAACCCGCACGCCAGATTTTTTGGCAACAATAAAATGCCCGAATTCATGTACGAGAATGAGTACCGCTAATACAATAAGAAAAATAATGATATTCATTGATTTAAGATATAAGATTTAAGGCGTAAGAACGGATTAAAATTCATAAATCATAAATCCTAATTCATACATCTGCGAAATTTCTGCTTAAGCAGAAATTTCGCGCTCTTTTCGCTCTACCATTTCGTCAAATTTTTTGTTTGCATCGTCAATCATTTTTTGCATTTCGTTTTTAAGTCGAAATTTTTCATCTTCCGACATTTCGCCGTCCCGTTCTTTTTTTTGAATATCTTCCCATACTACATCACGCGCCGCTCGCAAAGACACGCGCGCTTCTTCATGTTTTGTTTTCACCAATTTTAAAAGCGTTTCACGCGTTTCGGATGTTAATTCAGGGAAGACGACACGAACTCCGTCCCCAGAGCTCGCAGTTGAAATACCGAGTCCCGCCTCCATAATTGCTTTTTCTATCAACTTAATATGATTTTTATCCCACGGAGTAATTAGAATTGTTTTCGCGTCTGAAACAGTGATCCCCGCGACATGATTAATGGGAACTTGAGTGCCGTATGACTCTACACGAATGCTATCCAAAATAGAAGGTGTCGCCCGCCCCGTTCGTATATGCGAAAGCTCTTTTGCAAACCACACGTTGATATCTTCAATTTCTTTTTTAAGCCCTGAAAAATTG
>CAYZKP010000020.1:0-10552 GCA_964479245.1 uncultured Candidatus Saccharibacteria bacterium
TATAGTTGTATAAACTTAAAAACCCATCAGGAAGAATAAAAAGTTCTTGAATACTCACCAACGCAAATCCCTTGATGAAAAGGAAAATGAAAACAGGAAACATTACAAAAAATTGAAGTGCGTCTGTGTAAAAATCTCCTCTCACACCAGCAGCAACTGTGTATATAACTGTTACTAACGCAACAATTAAAAGAGCGGGTGTAAAAGATAAATTCGTCGTAACATTGATCAGTTGAGCGAACGCGACAAATTGAATTCCTGTCGCAAAAAAATAAGCAATTAAAACAACTAGCCGACCTATTTTTCGCGTTCTGTCCGAATATTGATGAAAGAGATAATCTCCAAAAGTGTATGCTTTTTGCTCATCTCCAAATTTTTTAATCCTTGGAGCAAGATAGCCCATTAACGCCCAACCAAAACCCGAAGCAATCATAAAAAGGACACCAAATGAAATCCCCGTTTGAAAACTGGCACTAGCTACACCTAATACTGTCCCGGCTCCAACGCTTGTAGATAAGGCCGTGAAGATTAGAAATAGTAGCTTTGTCTTTCTGTTATTAACGAAATAGCCCTCCGCTCCTTCATTCCTGCTCAAATAAAGGCCAAGGCCAAGGCAAGCTAAAATATAAATAACTAAAATCGAAATGTCTAACGATGAAACATTCATGCAATAATTATAACATTGCTATGTAAAAATTTCTGGTGCACTCGAGAGGAATCTCACTGCTCTCCCTCGACAAGCTTCGGGATGCGCTTTGAGAGCTCTTCCGTTCTCAACGTCCTTCGACTTCCTTCGATTTCACTCAGGGAGAGTCGCTCAAAACTGCTCTCCACCACAGGGAAACTCACGTTTCCCCGACCCCCTTCCCGCCCAAATCCTGTATAAAAAAATCCCGCTTCGTAAGCGGGTTTGGTGGGCCCGGTAGGATTTGAACCTACAACCAGGCCGTTATAAAAGCACGTTGTCTTATATTTGCTCCTCGGCTCGACAATGAGAAAGTTTCACCACACTTCTCTTTCTCATCGCCCTCGCCTTACGTCGCAAATGAGCGGTCAGCTCTACCGTTGAGTGGATTCGTCTTCACTCACCACAGGCTACTGGCCCACCGATCCGTAATCTTAACGAGGAACTGCTTTCGTAAGCTCGATGAACCCTTCTTCCTCGGCCGCAGTATCGTCCCCCATTAAGTCTCGGCATTCAAAACACAGATCCCCTCTACGCTTAACGTTGACATTTCCGCAACCAGCGCACAGAGGTTGTTCTGCCCTTGGGATGATAATGCACCTCGACATTGCTTCTTCCTGACCTTGTCGACCTTTTGTCTAGCGTTGATAGTAAACTAAATTCTACCTTTGTCAACACCAACACGCACAAAACAAAAAAGCCTCTTTTTACAGAAGCCATTGTTTAAAGATATTGGGAGCAGTAATTTCCATATCTGTTCCGTTACCCGTTTCTGTAAGAGAAACAATATGAAGCCAGCTCGTAGTCACTTTCCAGAAACGATCTACACCGCCCCTACCAACTCCCTTTCTGCCTTTTGGAAAAAACTTGAGCGCACTTTCACGAACGAAAAATATCTGCATCTTGTAGGAATTTTCTCGCTGAATAGAATAGCAAACGTACAAAACGTAACAAAACGGATTATCTCTTTTTGATTTTCGCATTTCAAACAGAGCGGTATATCCATCATGACCTACACGCACGTCTTTTATTTTTCGCGCGAGACAGCGCATATAGACCACCGGTACAGAACATAAATCTGTTTTTAGTATTACATGCTTTCTAAAAAATGCGAAACAATGCGTTCAACTTCTTGTGCGTTTTTTGTATCCATTAATTTCACTCGCAATTCTTTCGCGCCATCAAAACCGTTTGCATACGCTTTGTAATGTTTTTTCATTATCGCAAAGTTTTTCACATCACCAAGCAGCTCTTCAAATAATTTTGTATGCTCTACTGCTATTTGCAATCGCTGACTTGCGCTGACTTGACGCTGGCTATCGCAGAATAGAAATGGATTCCCAAAAATTGCTTTCCCAAGCATAGCCCCATCCGTACCTGTTTCCTCAACTTTTTTGCGCGCATCTTGTAAATCAAGGACACCTCCATTTCCTAAAATAAGTGTTTCACTCCCCGCTTCATCGCGTATTTCTACCGCACGCTTTATGATATCCCAATGCGCAGGCACTTTTGACATTTCTTTCCTCGTGCGTGCGTGTAGTATTATTGCGACAGGCTTTTCAACGAGAAGTTCCGGTAACCACGTTTCAATTTCATTTTTGTCGTAGCCAATGCGGGTTTTAACAGAGATCGGGAGGTGCGGCGCGCCAGATCGCGCCGCACGAATAAGTTCCCGCGCGAGTTTTGGGGTTTTGATGAGCGCCGCCCCCGCCCCCTGTTTCTCAATCGCCCTATCGGGGCACCCCATATTAATATCAACGCCATCAAACCCTAACTCTGTCGCAAGCCGTGCGGCGCGCTCCATCATCTCCGGCTGTGCGGTAAAAAACTGAGCAACAATCGGTCGTTCTGCCTCGGTATATATCAAGTCTTTCATCAATTTTTTGCGCCCAATTTCATCCGCACGGAAAAGACCGTCAGCAGATACAAATTCAGTAAACATCACATCCGGCTTCCCGTGCCGGGCAATAACGCGTCGAAACGCCGCGTCCGTAACGTTGGCAAGCGGAGCCAATATGATAAGTGGTTTTGGTAGATTCTGCCAAAATGATTTCATGTACCTTTATATTTATACGTTACGTAGAATGTACGATATATCGTACACATCTGCCCATATTCAACTTACTTATATTTTGTTTTAAAAAATGGAACAGTTTACGCTACTCAAATCGGTAGTATACCTTGTTGTCAAAGCGCAAATCAATATACTCAAGATCGTGGCCGCTTTTTTGTTTTTTTATAAATTGTTCAGCGTCAAATGTCACGCGCAAGCTGTCGGCAAGCACCGTAAAATCTTGCTGTGAATGAAACAGAATAACTCCTCCACGGGTTAATACAAACGAGCTGTCTCCATTCTCTGCAAACTGTAGAGTAGACGCCTCTAAATTCATTTCACGAAGCGCATTGCGAAAACTAATGAAACGCTTAAACTCTCCTTCATCAAATAAGCGCCTACCGATGGGAGATTCCTCTCCAAATGATTTTTCAAATGTAAAGTATACGTTTCCCGAAAAATATGGAGCGGGAGCAAATGCTAATCCATCAATATCAAGAAAGTAACATGATTCTTTTTGCGCGTCGTCATCAGTAGCGACAACAACTAAATCGCACCAGAGATAATACGGCTTGCGCTCGGTAAGCGTTACAATAACGGAGGTTAAATTTTCGCGCGACACATCAACCTCTTTTATTTTTTGAAATTGTTCACGAAGTTCTTTTTCAACACTCTGCGGCTGAAACAAAAAAACGTTTGCGCGAGAGAATACGTACGCATATCCGCCCGTAAGTTTTTTTTCAAGAAATCCGCGGATATCTTCTTCAGCAAGAGTGCTATTTCCTAAAATAGTAATTCGTGAAATATTCATCTCCGGTCTCCACGATACAAAACCAAGAAGCCCAATACAGCCAACAAAAAATAGAAAAAAGGTTAAACTCTGTATCGCGCGCCGCTTTCTTTTTTGTTGCGTAGCGCGTGATGAGATAAATACTTTTTTTGTGCGAAAAAACATCTTTTAGAAAATAGCGTGTAGAAAGTGGAGTGTAGTTTTAAAATATTCTACGTACTATTTTCTACTCTCTACTTTCTCATTATAACATCTGTTCCCATATAAGACGTGAGGGCCTCCGGAATTTTCACAGAACCATCTTCTTGCTGATTGTTTTCAATGATAGAAATTAAAATGCGAGGGGTCGCAAGCGCTGTGTTGTTAAGCGAATGAACAAACTTGAGCGTTCCATCAGAGTCTCGGTAACGAATATTAAGCCGACGAGTTTGAAAATCATGAAAGTAGGAAGATGAGTGTGTTTCCCGATACTTGTTTTCAGATGGCACCCAGCTTTCTATGTCATATTTTTTCACTTGTCCAAGCCCCAGATCCCCGCCGCAGTTGATAACAACCCTATAGGGTAATTTGAGTTCTTGCAAAAGCGCTTCTGCATTTCCCGTTAATTCTTCATGATATTTCACTGATTCGTCATGGCTTGCCGCGCACAACACAACCTGTTCAAATTTAAAAAACTCGTGCACGCGCATAATCCCTTTCGTGTCTTTACCGTGTGCACCTGCTTCACGACGGTAACAGGGAGAAAATCCTAAAAATTTAATAGGCAAATCTTCTTTTTTGAGAATTTCATCCATATAGTACCCCATCGCGGGAGCTTCCGAAGTTCCGATTAAATATGTTTTATCTTGTGTCGCGTATAAGTCCTCTTCACCTTGCGGCAAGTATCCTGTACCAATCATTATTTCCCTCCGCGCAAGAGCCGGGGTCATAAGCGGGGTAAATCCTCCCTTTCTTCGCATACGGTCAAACACAAACTGCCATACTGCAAATGTTAAATTCACTCCTTCATTTTTTAAAAAGTAACCTCGAAACCCCGCGACCTTCGCGCCTCGCTCAAAATCAACCATGTGAAGCGTTTCCATAAGTTCAATGTGGCTTTTCGGTTTAAAATTAAACTGCGGTATCGTGCCCCACGTTTTGACTTCAAGATTTCCCGCGTCAGAATCTCCTTCGGGAACGGAAACGTCAGGAACATTGGGTACGGCAAGCATAAGAAGCCGCCATTTCTCCATAACCTGTTCAAGCTCCTGTTCTTTGCGCTGAAGCAGCAACTTGAGTGTCCGCATTTTTTCAATCATTTGAGCTCGCTCTCTTTCATCGGGAGTTTCGGCTATTTTCTTTGAGTAGTCATTTTGTTCCGCGCGCATCTTTTCAACTTCCTGAAGGGCGGCCGTGCGTTTATGATCAAGCCGGATAAGTTCATCTAAATCAATATCAATTCGCTTTTTACGAGCGGCTTCTTTGACGAGATCTAAATTGTCGCGAATGAATTTTATGTCGAGCATGTTCTTGTATTCACAATATATAGTATATAGTATATGTGCTTATGAATGAAATACGCACAATCTCACAAGATGTGTTTCCTCCTCAACTTTTGGAAATTCCACAATGTCCCCAAAAGCTCTATATACAGGGAGAATTGCCAGGACATGACACAGTGTACCTTGCGGTGGTTGGATCGCGAAAATACACCCAGTACGGTAAAGAAGCGTGCGAAAAAATTATTAGTGAGCTCGCGGGGTCTCCTATCGTGATTGTCTCCGGACTTGCGCTTGGAATTGACGCGATCGCGCATCGCGCGGCACTTGGCGCCGGACTCAAGACTATCGCATTTCCCGGTTCAGGACTCAATCCGGAAGTTTTATACCCCGCTTCAAACGCATCGCTTGCTCAAAAAATTGTCTCTGCGGGAGGGGCACTTTTGTCTGAATTTGAACTTGATTTTAAAGCAACGCCGTATTCTTTTCCGCAAAGAAATCGACTCATGGCTGGTATTTGCCGCGGCGTTCTTGTTATTGAAGCAGAGGAACTGTCTGGCACGCTCATCACCGCGCGCCTCGCGACCGAATATAATAGAGATGTGTTTGTTGTCCCCGGCTCAATTTTTTCTCCGCAATCGCGAGGCGCGCACCAGCTTTTGAAACTCGGGGCAACACCAGTTATGAATGGAAACGATATTTTAGAGCATTGGGGAATACAGAGTGAGTTGAAAGTAGAAGGTGGAAAGTTGAAAGTTTGGGAAAAATGTTCTGATGATGAGAAAAAGGTGATTGAACTCTTAAATGAACCACTTTCAAAAGATGAATTAATCCGCGCGCTTGCTACACCAACTCACGAAGCGTATGCGCTTATTTCTGCAATGGAAATTAAAGGATTCATTGTTGAAACAGGAGGAGAAATTAGAGTGAATTTTTAATGGGACAAAAAAATTGACATTTTTATTTAATTCAGCATACTGACATCAGACCAAGAGAATTTCTAAAAATTTCAAGGAGGGACGGAATGGCCATTCTTTCAGATGTTGCTCACTATCACCCTACTTTTTCTCCACTTCGTAATGACGAACCAATGCCAGAGCTTAGGGAAAAACGAACTGATGCAGTTTTATTTTGCAGTACTTTTTTTTACCCTCAAAACGAGAAACGAGACCATTTTGCAGTCTGGGGAACAGACATTGTTGAGGCCATCCATGCATTAGTTGAAGCTGAGGCCAGACTCCGCAAAGGTGAATATAAAGAATGTGGTAAGTTTGTTGGAATCCGTGACTCTAGATATGCTTGTGCTTAAAATTATTTGAATCGCCCATCATACCGGGCGATTTTTTGTTTTTTAACAAACTTGCTTGCGCACAAACAATGTGTTAAATATAGAACCCATAGTATAATGCAAATATAGTATGAAACTTTTAGTTGTTGAATCACCGGCAAAAGCCAAGACTATCTCTAAATACTTAGACGATAAATACACAGTCACTTCCTCCGTAGGGCACATTAGAGATCTTCCGAAAAATAACAAAAAGGCAATTGATATAGAAGGCGGCTTTGTACCCCGCTATGAAATCATGCCTGGAAAGGAAAAGGTGGTTACAGAGTTAAAAAAACTCTGCGGTGAGGCTGATGAAGTGGTTATCGCGACAGACCCTGACAGAGAGGGCGAAGCTATCGCGTGGCACATCGCCCAAATCTGTGATTTGGGCGATGTGCCCCAAGCAGAGTCGATGGGCAAATCTCCAAAACTAAAGCGAATTGTGTTTCATGAAATTACGAAGCCCGCAGTTGAAGAAGCAATGCACCACCCACGCGATATTGATCAAAATCTTCGCAAGGCGCAAGAGGCGCGGCGAGTGCTTGACCGCCTTGTCGGCTACGACCTTTCGGGACTCATTTGGAAAAAAGTGCGCTATGGTCTCTCCGCCGGTCGCGTGCAATCCCCCGCGCTTCGCATTATTATGGAGCGCGAACGTGAAATTAGGGCTTTCAAGCCTGAAGATTATTTTGTTATCACCGCGCTTACAAAAACGCCCGCAAAAAGTGATCTCCACCTCGTATGTACAGAAGAGCAAAAAGAAAAAAAAGAGGCAGACCGCATCATTGCAGTTGGCAAAAAAGGAGTTTGGAAAATAGCCGAAATAAAAGAAACGGAAATGAAGCGGCACGCACGCGCGCCATTTACGACCTCAACGCTCCAGCAAGCTGCGAGCTCGCAATTAGGCTTTGCGCCTGCACGCACAATGCGTATTGCGCAAAAATTATATGAAGCGGGACACATTACGTATATGCGTACAGACAGCACGTCGATAAGCACACTTGCCCAAGGAGAGGCGCTTACTGTCATTAAAAAAATATATGGTGAAAACTACGCAGAGGCACACATATATAAGACAAAGAGCAAAAGTGCACAGGAAGCGCATGAAGCGATACGTCCAACGCACGCATCGTTACAAAAAGCTGGAATCGCAGATGAACAAATAAAATTATATGGACTTATTTGGCGACGGTTCATCTCCTCCCAAATGAAGGACGCGGAAATATTGAAAACTAAAATTACCGTACGAATAAATGACGGGGCGATACCTGATTTTGCGGCACACGGATCACGGACTATGTTTGATGGCTGGCTTGCCGCAGACCTTGCCGCGCAAGGAGAAACAATAGAGCTCCCCAAGACAAACGAGGGAGACATACTCACACTCATGAGTATTGACGCAGAACAAAAACAAACACAACCACCGTCTCGATACACTGAAGCAGGTCTTATTAAAGAATTGGAGCAGAGAGGAATCGGCAGACCGTCAACATACGCAAGCATTATGAAAACAATCGCGGATCGCGGGTATGTGACAAAGGACGGCAAGACTCTTTTCCCGACAGACACCGGAGAGGTGGTGAGCGATTTCCTTGAGAAAAATTTTGGAACGTACATTAGTGACACCTTTACCGCGGAGATGGAAGACGAGCTTGATCAAATTGCCGAAGGAGGTCGTGAGTATGGCAAAACACTTGCCGATTTTTATACGCCATTTTCAAAAGATGTAAAAGCAAAAGAGCATATTGAAAAAATAACCGATTTGGGAGAAGCGGGAAAAGAATTCCCCTGCCCGCTTTGCAATGCGCCGATGATTATAAAACTCGGGAGGAGCGGAAAATTTATGAGTTGTTCTCGTTTCCCTGAATGTAAGGGGGTGCGCACTATTTTAGGCGAGGTACTTAAAGATGAAGAACCAATTGGAAAACACCCCGACACCGGTGAAGACATATATGTGCTCCACGGACGGTTCGGACCGTATGTCCAAATTGGAAAGAAAACTAAAGAAAATCCAAAACCGAAACGAGGAAGCATTCCTAAAAATATTGATCCTTTAAAGGTCACGACTTCGGACGCGCTTACATATTTAAATTGGAGTACACCCAACCTCAGGAAAACCAATTACGGCGAGCATTGGAAGATTTGGACCATATATTGTGCACGATGGAGATTTCAGATCCCTCAAAACAGATGACGTGTATACGATAGAACTTCCTCGCGCGCTTCAGATTCTTGCGGAAGAAAAAAAGAGGCGCGGATTTAGAAAAAAAGCACCATAGAAGTGCTCTCGAGTACTTATTACATAAGGTATAAAACAAGGATTATAATCGCCACAACGGTAAAACCTGCAAGAATCCATGGGTTATTCATCCACCAACGCATTTTATTTCCAGGGATTCCTTCTACCAACCTGCTCCCGCCCCCGACAAGTCTGCTGTTATTTGGTGATTCGGTCGATGGCGATACGTGGCTCTCCGCTTTTCCGCAACATACTCCAGCGCCTCTTGCCCCATCACCAACAGCATCACCAACACGCGTTTTTATCCCATGACCAACATGGTCGGAAACGCCCATGGATGAAAATCCTGTTACCTTTTTTCTGTAAATAAGATAATCAATAGTATAAGTAGTGTCAAGCTCGTTAGAGGCGACACCTCCAGCGGGACCAACGACTCACTTTTATGACTAACGAACATAACATAAAAACTTCTAACGGGGTCAAGGACATACTTGAACTTGCGCAAATAAACTCTGCCGCTGACATGGATATAATAACGCGCGCGTTTGATAAAGCGCAAAACGCACACGAAGGGCAAAAACGATTCTCCGGCGAACCGTATTTTGAGCATGTCGTTGCAACCGCAAAAACACTAGCCGAACTTCACATGGACGCAGAAACGATTGCTGCTGGTCTTTTGCACGATACGCTTGAAGATAATCTTATTCCGTTTGAAACGCTTGAGAAAGAATTCGGCGAAGAGGTCGCATTTTTGGTACGTGGTGTTACAAAACTAGGAAAATACCAGTACAAAGGACTTGAGCGACACGCAGAATCGCTACGGCAATTTTTGCTTGCGACGTCAAAAGACGCACGAGTGCTCATCATCCGCTTCGCCGATAGACTTCATAACATGCAGACGCTTGAGTATGTCCGCCCAGACAAGCAGCGAAGAATCGCGCTTGAGACGCTTGAAATTTATGCGCCGCTGGCAAACCGACTCGGTATGGGACAAATCAAGGGAGCGCTCGAGGACCTTGCGTTTCCGTATGTGTATCCAAAAGAATATGAAGAAACGAAAAAAATGTTGGAACAAAAAAGTATTGAGAATCAAAAATATCTTGAAAAAGTGCACCGTACGCTTCAAAAAAAATTAGCAGAACGAAATATAAAACCGATTAAAACGGACTACCGCATCAAACACCTCTACAGCTTGTATAAGAAATTAAAGCGTTATGATATGGATATTGAAAAAATATATGATATTGCAGCACTCCGTATTATCGTTCCGACTGTCGCTGATTGTTATCAAGTGCTCGGTGTTGTGCATGAGATATGGAACCCGTTGCCGGGGCGCATCAAAGATTATATTGCCGTGCCCAAACCAAATGGGTATCAAAGTTTACACACAACTATTTTTACCGGAGACGGCGGTGTTGCGGAAATACAAATTAGAACGCTTGAAATGCATCAAGAAGCAGAATTTGGTATTGCTTCTCACTTAGGTTTTAAAGAAAAGATTCAAAGGCAGTATGGAGAACAACTTAAAAAGAAATTACTGTGGATTGACCAGATTGTAGAGTGGCAAAAGACAATTTCTGAATCACGCGAATTTTTAGATACGCTAAAAATGGATTTTTTCAAAGATCGCGTATTTGTGTTCACCCCCGACGGCGATATCGTTGATTTGCCAGAGGATTCAACCTCGATTGACTTCGCCTATGCAATCCATTCAGACATTGGAGATCACGCGTTTGGAGTAAAGATAAATGATAAAATGGTATCTTTTGACACTAAACTACAAAATGGAGACAAGGTGGAAATCATTGTTAAAAAAGCAGCACACCCCTCTCAAAAATGGCTCTCGTCGGTAAAAACGACGCTCGCTCGGAAACATATCAAATCAGCTCTTCAGAAAAAACCTAAATAGTAAAGTTCTTTACGGAATAGAGATATTCTTCTTCGTCTTTTTTATTATCTTCTGAAGTGTTTCCGGGAGTC
>CAYZKP010000021.1:0-6145 GCA_964479245.1 uncultured Candidatus Saccharibacteria bacterium
CATAGCGGAGGTTGTCGGTTCGAGACCGATCAGGTCCATTTCGCTATTGATTTGGTATCGTGGGGTTGTAAAATTGTTACAGAATCGAAAAGCCCGTCGGTGGATATTGAAAACAAAACCGGTTGTTAAGTCTCAAGAGAAAATTGAGTATGCGCGACTCGGAAAGAACGTTGAATTGATCGGGCTCGCAGCAAACTTTTATCTTTTAACCGCAATGCGGCACGTCGCAGAGAATGAAGCAAAAACAGATCGGGCGTTTTTAAAATCTAAGAAAAAACTGCGTCGAGAGCTTCAAGTCACACATAATAAAGATACTGACAATCTAGAAAAATTATTTTTAGCATATTTGTTGTTAGCTATAGCCACCGAGCTTCAATATGAAGATAAGATAACTACACCGGAAAAAAAGAAAGAAAAAATTGTTGGTACATTTCTTGAGGAACTAGGGAAGGCAGAATCAGAAAGCGACTTACTTACCTATTTGGGGAAAATAGCGTTGACATACGCCGACGCCCTTTCGTTTTGCGAATCGGCAAATGAGATTTTTGGTAAATTAAAGTGGGAAGCAAGTTTCGGCGGAAAGAAGTGGAAAAACATCGTAGATCAAATAATTATGCGCCTGAGTGGAAAGATAGACGCCGTCGTGTTTGTAGATACCGTTTTCAACATTGAACATCATAACGGGCATGTGTTTGATAAACACAATACAATGCGGTGCGACAATGATAAATTAAGTGCCATTTTAGATGTTAAGCGAGATGGTTCGATTGAAATAATGTATGAAAAATTAAAGAATGACGCATCGTCTCATGTCAAAAAATTATATATACGCGGCGTTACAGCGAGATGGTGGAAACAAACCAAAAACGGTGCTGCAAAAAAAGACTAAAAAGCTTGCATTACACAATGCGGCTTTTTTTAATTGCGGAGAACTGCTATCGTCCACTATATCAATATGTTGATATAGTGGACGGTGAGGACACACTGTAGCTGTTTGAGATATTTTTCTATATTTTATGTGTTAAAATAGGTGCAATTATACAGATAGGCGCTACAATAATCTGTAAAAGTTTCGTTAAAATTTTGCGAGCACGGTTTAGCGGTAGAATATTTGCTTCCTCCCGAAAACAAGAAGCGAAGCGACTATATTTTTGGAGAGACCATCATACAGAACGTGGTACACGTTAAATGTGGCGCATAGAACGAAAGCGAGTGTAGTTTAGTGGTAGAACCTGTGCTTCCCAAGCACATGACGCGAGTTCGATTCTCGCCACTCGCATCAATACAGAGCTCAATAGAATATACAATACTTATTGAAAAATATTTGTAAGAAAATGAAGAAGGCTCGAGAATAAACCGCGTCCGTTTTTCGCTTGCGAAGAATCGGTGGCGGTTGAAACCGGAGATTCAACAATAACAATAACATCCTCCCCCCCCTTCACAAAACCAAATTTGTTGCGAATTTCTTCTTCAACTCCTCTTTGTGTTTCAAGTGATTTGATTTGATTAGTAAGACCTTCTTCGCGTTTTTTGAGCTCGGCCAAGGTGTTAAGCGCCGCCGCATATTCATTGTTAGCTTTAAGATATGTTCCAAAAATCTTGATTGTTGCGTTTAGTGTAAACAGTATCAAAACAATGAGTACTCCCGCGGCAACAGGAGAATACACAATGCTTCGGATAATCATTCGGCGTTTAAAATAACGCATGGTATATTAAAAGTATAGCGTACATATGATATGATTTGGAAACCAGTCAGATTGGCTTATGTTGTTAAATAAAAAAAACAAAAAAATAGTAAAAAACTTTTGGATCGCGCTCGGGATACTGGTGATTATCAGTATGCTTTTCTTGTACACGCCCATTTTCTTCTAGCTTCGAGCGCCATTCCGACACTAGAGCAAAGCTCGGTACGAGACGAGATGTGATGTTTTGATTGCGTGATACGATACATATTCCCCCGCACATTCTCCTCTTATTGCCCACGCTTGACCATTTTCAAAAATACGTCGTGTGGTATTTCTATCTTGCCGCGCGCTTGTAGCTTTTTTTTCCCTTTTTTTTGCTTCTCCCACAGTTTTCTTTTTCTGGTAATATCCCCTCCGTAGAGATAACCGGTTACGTCTTTTTTAAAAGCAGATAACGTCTTTGAAGAAACAATTCGTCCAAGTCCTTGCGCTTGAATTTTAACCGCAAACAACTGTTTTGGTAAAATGTCGTGCAACCGCTCCACCATCTTTTTTGCTTCTTCATGTACCTTGGTGCGCGGAACAATTTCGGAGAACGCTGACACTCGTTCCTCCGCTACAAGGATATCAAGACGCGCCACATCTGCCCTTCGTGAACCAACCTCTTTGTATGAAAATGAGGCATAACCAGATGAAACTCGTTTTAATTCATCAAAAAAATTGCGCACAAGTTCCCGTAACGGCATTTCTGCATCAATCTTTATCCGCTCGCCCAGAAATGAGGTAGAAGCTCCCACAACGGCTTCATGGGCGTAGAGTACTTGAGTTATCTCACCGATGAATTGTATCGGAGTAATAATGTTAAGTTCTACCCACGGCTCAAATGCCTCTATGTATGCTCCATGATCAGGAAATTGCGCTGGCGAATAAATAATTTCTTTCTGCCCGTCCTTTTCGTAAAGAATCTCGTACGCGATACTTGGCGTCGTCACAATAAGTGTAAGGCCGTGTTCTCGTTTAAGCCGCTCAACAACAATTTCAAGGTGAAGCATTCCCAAAAATCCACACCGAAACCCGCGACCAAGCGTCGCAGATTGTTCTTCGCTGAAAGACAAAGACGAGTCGGTGAGTTTCAGTCGCAATAAACCGTTTTTGAGGTCGTCAAAATTATCCTGACTCTCCGGGTAGAGTGACGCCCACACAACTGGCGCGGGGGTTTCGTACCCAGACAGAGCTTGAGCGGGATTTTTAAAAAAAGTGATCGTATCTCCTACGAGCGCTTTGTTCATATTTTTAATGCCAGTTACTATGTAGCCCGTCTCTCCTGCCGTAAGCTCTGGGGCGGGTTTTTGATTCGGTGTGAACACGCCCACCTCTGCCGCCTCAAACCGCTCACCAATCATTTTAAAAAGTAACGAATCCCCCTTTTTAACAGACCCGCTAAAAATTCTGGTGTACACGATAATGCCGCGATGAGATGAATATTCAAAATCAAATACAAGTCCCCGCACGCCGCCCGCATGCTCTATCTTCGGCGGTGGAATGCGCTCAATAATCGCGGTAAGCAGTTCCGCAACGCCTTCGCCAGTTTTTCCCGACACGCCTAAAACATTCTCTACTGGACGAGACAAAAAATCCGCGACCTCTTTTTTTACCTCTTCCGTGCGCGCATAAGAAGAATCAATTTTTGACACAACGGGGATAATCGTAAGCCCCAATCCTTGCGCCATGGTAAGCGTTGTAATTGTTTGCGCCTGTATTCCCTGCGTTGCGTCAACCAACAAAACTGCGCCCTCAACCGCCTTGAGAGATCGCGATACTTCGTATGAAAAATCAATGTGACCGGGAGTGTCAATGAGATTTAGAATGTAGTCGGTAGAATGTAGATTGTAGTTCATCCTAACGGGAGTCATCTTAATGGTGATCCCCCGTTCGCGCTCCAAATCCATTGAATCAAGTACCTGTTCTTTCATTTTCCTTTTTTCTATCGTTCCGGTCATTTCAAGCATCCGATCCGCAAGCGTTGATTTTCCGTGGTCTATATGAGCAATGATTGAAAAATTCCTGATATAGTTTTCGTTCATCTTAAAACAATACTTTAAAATAAAGACATTTTCAATCGCTCTTAAAATTTCCATTCGGTGCGAACCTTGGATTTCAGCATAAAGTAAAAAAATAGAAATTCTCACACTCACTATATCAATATACTGATATATTGACTTATCAAGTATACATCTATATGCTAATCCGCAGAGTTTTGGCAGAAAAGAGAAACGAGGCCATGAGAAACACACTGATTTTTCAAGCAATTCTTCCTGTTTTATTGGCAATAGTATATTTGGGTCTTAATCATTTTTATCTGGAAGACAATGGGAAAAATGTTTTTGATCTTATGCAATATATCATCTTTGTAACTGCGGCAATGGTGATAATCGGCGCGGTAAATTGGCTCGCCAAAAAAACACCGCTATCAAATTGGTTTATGCTTGCCCTAAATGCATTATACGCGGCACTTGCGGGATTTATGTTATCGCAGCCACAACTAATTGAGGTTATGTCATATGGCGGTGCTGTCGCAGCGGTAGCAGCTTTAGCGCTCACGCTATTCCTTGCAAACATTATGAAGGACAACGCAAAAAGTTCATTGATTTCACTTATGGGATTAAATGTAGTGTGGACTTGCGCGATTGTCGCGGCCACATATTTTGCCGTCATACCTGTCTGGGGCGTAAGCATCGCTACGCTCGCTCTTGCGGTAGCGCTTCCTACATGGTTTCTCTACAACGGAGAGTGGAGAGACGCCGAACACAACATAGAACAAACTTTCGTACATGAAGGAGATTTGTAATGGTCATCACGATTCGATCAAAAATCCTACTCCGATGTCTTCGGATGGGACTATATTGAAAAGGAAAAGAGAAAAAAGGAAATGTATCCGTCCTATGTCACCGCAAGCCACAAGTTGTGGTTAATATGGTTTACACAAAGATGGTTTGACTGGCCGAGGCTAGTCACGCACCCCGCTGATTGAAGTTGGCGGGTTTTTTCTTTTCTGCGTAATTCTGCGTTAGGTCTGCGCAATTCTGCGGAGCTCACTAGAGCTCAACTTGATCCGGCGCAATAGGTTTTTGTTTCCAGAATTTTTGGTGCAGCGACATTTGCACTTCAACAATTTCCTTGTTGCGTAATACCTTAAGAAGCGCAATGCCAACAATAATGCCAATTATTCCGGCACACAATCCTTGCAGAAAGATTCCCCAAAAGGTGTTTATGTTAAATACGTTGTCAAATACATTGAGGAATTGATACGCCACAAATCCCATAAACACGGAAGAATAAAAACTGTGTCTTATCGTTTCGCTAAGCATACGAGCAGAGATGCCAAACTCTTTTTTGAAAAAGTGCCACAGTACAAGTACATTGATAAGCGTTGCTAAAGAAAACGCGAGTGGCAGCATTACAATAATTGTTCCCGGCACAAATGAAATACGGAGGAGAGACTCAACAAAGTAACGAAAGGAATCTTGCGTTTTAAATATATACATGCACACAAACGCAAAGACAATAATGGAGAGCGAGGATAAGACGTTCACCCATAATGGGATTTTTGTCTTTCCCGCCGAATAAAAGCCTCTTACTAAAAGCAAGATAACGCTTTGCGCAATAACCGAAACAGAAAAAAGCGCAAGCGCCGCGGCAGTAAGCCGCGTTTCATCCCAGCCAAACTCTCCAGTGCCTAAAATCGTTCGCACAATTTGCGCCCGCAGAACGATAAAAAGGACGAGAACCGGAAATGACCAGAAAATGATATGCCGCAACGACGAGAGTACCTGCTCAACAAACGCGTGCCGATTTCCGTCTGTTATCATTCGTGACAATATGGGAAAAGCGGCGACAGAATAAGAAACGCCGATAATTGAAAGTGGCACTGATTGCAAGTTAAATGCCAGGTTAAATATTGATATTGAACCTTCCCCCATAAGAGACGCAAATGAGATAAAAATAAGAAACACCACGTGGCTTGCCGATAAGGTAATCGTCCGCGGGACAGACAAAAACAAAACATTTTTTATCTCACTAAAAGAAACGTGCAGCAAAAAACGCGGAATAAAACGCTGCCGCGAGAGCACCGGCAGTTGAATCACCATATGGAGTAGTGACCCGAGCACAACGCCAAATGAAAGTCCTGCGAGACCGAAGAGCGGATAGAAAAAAAGTATGCCGATAATAATCCCGAGATTGTAGAGAATCGGACTTAACGCATAGACAAAAAAACGCTGAAGCGCTTGCGTTACGCTTGCAAAAAGTCCCGACAAGCCCAGCAAGATAGGCGAAAGGAGCATAATGCGTGAAAGTAGTGTCATTTCTTTTTGCGCTTCAAGTGAAAATCCGGGAGCAATGAGATACGAAAGAAACGGCATTGCTACAAATACAATCGCGGAGACCACAATGACCGATAT
>CAYZKP010000021.1:6155-7976 GCA_964479245.1 uncultured Candidatus Saccharibacteria bacterium
ATGAAAAAGAGAGTAAAAATGCTGTTAAAAAAATGGCGCGCATCAGTCCCTTTTTTTAATTTATCAACCATAAATGGAATAAGAACCGCTGAGGCAACGACAGATGCAAGCGTAATAAATATAAAGTCCGGAATACGAAATGCCGCATAGTAAATATCGAGCGACTCGCTTGCACCAAAATTATGCGCAAGCAATCTGTCACGAAAGAGCGCAAGCACTTTTGCGCCAAGGGCAAAAATACCGAGAAGATACGCGGCCTCATGGAGGCCGCGTACTTCTTGATGTAATAGGGAAAATATTCGCTGTATCATGGCAACCTTATTCGACAATCGGAAGCTCTGTGCGCCTTGCAACAGAATCTTCTTCAAGAATACCAGAGAGCGCCCGTTTACCTCCCTTGAGATTGCGTAAGATTTGTTGTATCTCGCCGTTATCCGGATTAGACCTTAAAAGATCTGTAAATTGGTCTATTGCGGCTTGACGTTTTCCTAATCTGTCGTAACTCAAGCCTAAAAAATACTTCGCATTTGCAAATTGCGCGTTCAGTGCAATGGCGCGCTCAAGAACCCGCGCGGCTTCTTCATACTTTTTGCTGTTGAATTTGAGGAGCCCCAACTGAAAAAGGAGTCCCTGATCATTCGGAGCAATGAGGCTCGCTTGTTCAAGGGCGACAGCTGCCTTATCAACATCACCTTCCGCGATGTCAAGCTGTGCGAGCGCAAAAATTGCATCCGCATAATCCGGCTTCATGGCGAGCGCCTCTTCAATTAGATGTCTGCCGGCGGTAACGTTGCTGTTGCCGATTTCAAGACGCCCCTCTTCAAGGAGGAGTAACGGGTTTCTGGGATTACGCGTGCGAGCCTCGGCAAAGGTTGTCTTTGCGTTTTCATACGCACCCGGTACGAACGGGGAAACGGAAGCATACACACGAGAAAGCGCAAGCCAATTGCCATAATTTGTCCCGTCAAATTGCACCGCAAGTTGTCCCGCATTAATGCCCGCGCCAAGCAACGATTGAAATTCAAGACGAACTGCTTCATCTGAATTCCCCGTGCGCAGCAGTAGCTCACGAATTTGACGAACCCGTATTTCAGAAAGTGCTCGATAAAATGTATCCGCCTTACTCCACGAAGCCGCTTTTTCAATCGACTGGAGAGCCACGGTAAAATCGCCACTTTCGTTTACCACAATTCGACCTTTTTGAAATTGGAAGAGCGCAATCGTTCTTTTCGCAACACCGTAGCTTATAAACACAAGGCCAATGATAACAAGCACGATGAGAAGTACCGTAACAAATCCGGCCCGAGGGTTGGTAAAGTAATTTGCCGTGTATGTTTTTATTTTCCCTTCACGAAGAAGGCCCGCAATAAAAATACCAGTCATCAAGGGGCCGAACGCGAACACGCCTATTGTCGGAATATAAAAAACTGAAATCGTAAAAATGTATACGCCAAGAAGAAACGAGGAAAAAATCGTATATTGGGGAGTAGTCCGCGGCTTGAGGAACAAAAGGTATGAAATACCTGTGTAGAGGAAAAGAATTAAAAATAGTGAAAAGGCAACAGTTCCGAGCACGCCCGTCGTTACCGCAAAGGTTGGGAAAAGCCCAACGCCCGAATTAAACTCGGTATTCCAAAAAATAGAATTATTAATTACATCTGGCTTGTGGAGCAGCCACTGACTATTGAACCGATTCGGACCGCTTCCAAAAAGCGGATTGTCCTTGATGGTTTCCCTTAACACAACACCAGTTGCCGACCATGCGGGACGAACCTCAAGCTGAAATGTATTCAATTTGTTGCTGACAAAAATTCCAATCGT
>CAYZKP010000021.1:7986-9973 GCA_964479245.1 uncultured Candidatus Saccharibacteria bacterium
CCCATATTAAAAATATGGTCGCGATGATAACAACGATAAACGACGGTGAGAGAAACGACCGGAGAATTGCCGTACGTTCTGCTTTAAACGGTTTCAAGAACGAAATACGATAGACGAAAAGGACAAGCGCAAGCGCTCCCACTGAAATCCACGCAAGGAAAAAACTAACAGCCGAGAGCACTAGAATTGATAGTGCTAATACGCCGTACAAAAACCCACGTGAAAAACGAGAAAGAGCGAGCGTCTCGAGTGTTATGAGCGACAGCAATGTGATAAATCCAGCAAACAGGCCGAGATCATTCCATTTGCCAATAAGGTTGCTCACGGGGTTTGCAAATATTTCCCACGGAGGCAATGCGTCTACCGGAAGGACAAGCCGAATCGCCTGGAACAAGGCAACGATACAAAATACAACAAGCAAAACCTGATAGAAACGAGTCACTGTTTTTTGCGAATCAAAAAACAAACTGGCTAAAAATATGAGAAGTGTAGAAATAAGGGCAACAAGAGCAGTACCTATTTCAAACGTAAAACCATAAAACGAAAGTGTTTGTGCTGGGGAAAATAACGCGCTTGTCACAATGGTGAGTACAAAAAATGCCCACGACGCAAGGAGCAGACTCCGCGGAATAACAATGGCGCCCTGTTTCAAACGCGCAAAAAGCCATACAAGAAAGCTCCCGATGACAAATACCATTAAAAACAAAGTTTTTATGGTATCAATCGGGAATCCTCGGACAGGAAGAAAAAACAAAGGAAGTAATAACATGCCGGCGTATATAAACGCGCGCGCGATACTGTCAAGCGAAATATTTTTGATTTTCGACGAAAGCGTCATTTGTTCCGGTGATGTCATACGTTACGTAATCACATTAATTAATGGTAAAACAAGGATTGAATACAGTATATAGTAATATAGTTTGTACGTAAATAAAAGTAAAATCGCGTATCGTGTTGCCTTGCATATGTAATAATTACATTGTATAATACGTTAGTTGCGTGTTGGATGATTGCGCCAATTTTGTCCGCCAGAGGCGGTTATGGTTCGACTAGCTCACCATGTTGAGTTTATCGAATACACAAAATTGAGCGTCCCGAGCATGGTCGAGGGACTAACCCATTCGACTTGGATGCGACAAACTCATCCTCGCTCAGGACACTCAATCTTGCAAAGCCACCTGCGGTGGACAAGATTGGTGAGGAAAGTCCGAACACTCCCCCTCACATGCGTGCATGCGAAGGGAAGCAGAGTAGCGGGTAATGCCCGTCCAGAGTAATCTGCGAGGTGCGAACAGAGACGCCGAGACACGAAAGTGTTGAGGCGCCCCTCACATGGATTTCCATGTGAGGGGCGAGCCCAGCGGCAACGTTGGATATGAAACGGCTAAATCCTTACTTGAGTGCAAGGCCGTACTCTAGATTACCGGAGACTGGACTGTGGATGCTGGAAAAATTTTCCCAGTTTCTAGTGTCCAGTTTCTGGCATTCTAGTTTGTGCCGCTTGACCCCGAGAGTAATCGAGGGGCTAGATAAATGATCATCGTCGAGCTCAGCTCGATACAGAATTCGGCTTATAGACACGCAACGCAAAAATGAAAACGCCTCCGCCAAAAGCGGAGGTGTTTTCTGTTATAAACAATATCTACGATTCTTTCGTCACCGTATTATCGGTCTGTCCTTGCGCGCTTTTTGCGGCGTCAACCGGTATATCAATTTCACACGTTCCCGAAACGCAGGCGAGCTCTTTTGATCCCGTTGTTTCGTCATCATATTCATACAAAACCACCTTTGAAAAATCAATGTTGGGAAAATGCTCCACCATCTGTTCATATTGATCTTTCGTAATTTCCTCGTAGGGAGCAAGTTTATACACATGGTCAGATTTTGGCAGGAACGAGCGCCCACCCAGCAGATCCCTATCTTCATCCGCCAAATTCCCTACTTTTAGCCACTCATCGTTCCCAACAGAATCAATAACTAAACGAGT
>CAYZKP010000022.1:0-6333 GCA_964479245.1 uncultured Candidatus Saccharibacteria bacterium
ATAGATGTGGAAACAGCAAGCAGGAGGCGAGATTAACCCGGGGAGAGTAGGGGTATGAACTGCTGCGGACGGCGGCGGTATAAGAATAAAGATGTAGAATTTATTTCTCTCATTTCTCGTGAAGATAGGGAAAGAGCGATTAAAGATGCTGGATACAATACGTTTCTTCTGAAATCAAAAGATGTTTTCATTGATTTTTTGACAGACAGCGGAACATCGGCAATGTCCGACCGCCAGTGGGCCGGCATTATGCTCGGAGACGAAGCATATGCCGGAAGCGAAAATTTTTATCATCTGGAAGATGCTGTCAAAGACGTGTTCGGCTATCCGTATTTGGTGCCGACACACCAAGGGCGTGGCGCCGAGCATATTATGGCACAGGTTTTAATTGGCGGCAGAGGCGGCTTTATTCCGAACAATTTATATTTCACTACAAGCCGCCTGCATCAGGAAATTGCCGGCGGTACGTGGCTTGACGTGAGTATTCCCGAGGCGAGCGATCCGAAAAGCACTTGTCCGTTTAAGGGCAATATAGATGTTGCAAAACTTGAAACATACATTAAAGAAAAAGGACCAGAATCAATTCCGTTTGTGCGAATGGAAGCATCGGTGAATATGGCGGGTGGCCAGCCGTTTTCAATGGCAAACATTCGTGCGGTAAGCGCTCTCTGTCGCAAACACAAAATTTTTCTTTTGCTTGACGCAACGCGAATTGTTGAAAACGCGCACTTTATCAAAGAACGGGAAAGGGGATATGAAAAATATCCGCTCAAGAAAATTGTAAAAATGATTTGCTCATTCTCTGACGGCTGCACGATGTCTTCAAAAAAAGATCACTATGTAAACATCGGCGGTTTCTTGGCGACTTCACGAGAAGATGTGTTTGAGAAAGCACGTTCTCTTGTTGTGGTATATGAAGGACTTCACACGTATGGCGGTATGGCGGGGCGCGATATGGAAGCCCTTGCAATTGGCATAAAAGAAGCAGTTGATAACGAAGCGCTTGTCAGACATTATGTCGGGCAGATTTCCTACCTTGCGGACATGTTGCGCAATAAAAAAATCCCCATTTGTGAGCCACCGGGAGCGCACGCGGTCTTTATTGACGCGAAACGATTTCTGTCACATCTTTCTCAAAACGAATTTCCTGCCCAAACACTTGCCGCCGAACTCTATATTGAAGGCGGAATACGGTCAATGGAACGGGGAATTGTTTCGGGGCAGCACGGTGACGAGCCGTACAATGGTCTTGAACTTGTTCGCCTGACTATTCCTCGAAGAGTTTACGAGTTGTCCCACCTTATGTATGTTGCCCAAGTCGTTGACGCGGTTTGGAAACGGCGTAAAGATGTGCGCGGACTTACGATGGTATATGAACCAAAAGACCTCAGATTTTTCCAAGCGCGGTTTAAGCGAAAAAAATAATTTCCTATAAAATTCCACACGTCGTGGAATTTTTTCTTCACAATTTTGTTTTTTTGCATTAGACATACCATACGAGTTTTTTTTCGTGTTTTTTGCTATGATAAAGGTCATGGATTCAAAAGAACTTCAAAAATTGGCGGATTTAGCTCGAATCGCAATTGCGGAAGAGGAGCTTAAAGGACTTCAAAAAGATATGGAGGCAATTTTGAAATACGTGTCGCGCGTAGAAGAGGTGGTGATCAATGCAGAAAGCGAATTGGCTTCAACCGCAGACGCTTTTTTGCGAAATGACGAAAACCCGCATGAAACCAGCCTACATACTAAAGAACTATTAGAAGAAGCTCCAAAAACAAAAGACGGCTATGTACAGGTCAAAAAAATTATCTCTCTATGAGCATCAATCTTTCAGAGCTTACAATCGCAAAAGCGCATAGACATCTTGTGAATGGTGATTTTTCGGCGCGTGAACTTGCGGAAAGTTATCTCAAAAATATTTCTGAAAAAAATCCTGAAATAAACGCGTATCTTGAGACGTTTGATACTGTGTTGGAACAGGCAAGGGAAGCCGATAAGCGGATCAAAACAAAAAAAGAGGTTCATTCGTTGACCGGTATCCCGCTTGCGATGAAAGACAACATTCTCATCAAGGGATATCGCTGTGGCGCCGCGTCAAAAATTCTTGAAGGATACCGCGCGACGTACGACTCTACGGTCGCAAAAAAGCTGAAAGAAGCCGGCGCCGTGTTTTTGGGTCGGACGAACATGGATGAATTTGCAATGGGGAGTTCTACCGAGAATTCTGCGTATGGTCCGACAAAAAATCCACATGACCTTTCGCGTGTTCCTGGAGGGTCATCCGGCGGAAGCGCCGCGGCAGTCGCCGGGGGTATGGCACTTGCGGCACTTGGTTCGGACACCGGAGGGTCGGTGAGACAGCCTGCAAGCTTTTGCGGAATTGTTGGAATGAAACCTACGTACGGCGCTGTGTCCCGCCATGGGCTCATCGCCATGGGTTCATCGCTTGACCAAATAGGACCGCTTACTAAAACCGTAGAGGACGCCGAGATTATTTTTAATATGATTAAAGGTAGAGACTCGCTTGATTCCACATCGCGTGAATTTTCTACTAAAGTCTTTTCAAAGAAAAAATTATGTATCGGCGTGCTCAAGCATGCTTTTGAAAGAAATGCGACTCAAGGTATTACTCCTGATGTTTTTGATAATTTTAATAAAACAATTGAGACATTCTACGAGTTAGGATTTGATGTCGAGCAAAAAGTTATTGACGCCGAGACAGCATCTGGGATCGTCCCGTTTGCGCACTCCTTACCGGCTTATTATGTTATCATGCCAGCGGAAGTCTCAAGTAACCTTGCTCGATTTGATGGAGTTCGGTATGGCAAGCACGCAAAGGGAGTAACGTTATTTGAAGATTATGCAAAAACTCGCGGCGCGGGATTTGGTCCTGAAGTGCGACGAAGAATTATGCTCGGTACGTATGTACTTTCTGCCGGTTACTATGATGCGTACTACAATAAAGCGAATATTGTTCGTACTGCAATCAAACAGGCGTTTGAATATATTTGGAATCAAGGCGTTGATATCATACTCACGCCCACAACGCCCTCGCCTGCGTTTAAACTAAAAGAGAAGACGAGCGACCCTCTTCAAATGTATCGTGCTGATATTTTTACAGTTACAGCGAATATCGCGGGTATTCCTGCTATCTCTATTCCATCAGGATACGCGACAGTGGACGGCAAACAGCTTCCGCTCGGTATTCAAATCATGGCTCCTCATGGACGGGAAGATATTCTTTTTTCTCTCGGAAAACACTTTGAATCAACACAACGTAATTCAAATGTTCCTAATTCGTAATTTATAATTCTTAATTCATCCGTACATGGACTCATTCTCCGCACAACTTATCAACACAACAGATCCGGCATCAGGTGCGCGTCTTTTTGATCCAAATTTTCTGAATTTGGAATATTTCTTTAATTTAATTTTCAGTTTTTTGCAATGGTTGCTTGGCTTCGGATGGTTGCGCGCAGACTCAAGTTTTATCAGCGAGGAATTTATCAAAAACCTCTTTCTAATTTTTTCTGCGATTCTTATATTTGCACTTTTGTATGTGTTCTCGCGTATACGCGGTCTTAAACGCGCGGAAGAAGCACGGTATGGGGCAATTCGCTTCTCTGCCGTAGAGTCAGTGCAGAGCGCTGAGCGGAACTATAAATGGAAGGAAATTTTAAACCGTATTGACTCGTTTAATGAGTCCGATTGGCGCATTGCGATAATTGACGCCGACACAATGCTTGATGATATGCTTGAGAAAATGGGGTATCACGGAGACACCATCGGAGATAAACTGAAAGCGATCGAAGAGTCAGACTTTACGACGCTCTCACAAGCGTGGGAGGCTCACAAAGTAAGAAACCGAATTGCTCACGAAGGAAGTTTTACTCTCACCAAGCGAGAGGCGCGTCGCGTTATTGATTTATATCGTGAAGTGTTTGAAGAATTCCACCTTATTTAAAGGTAGGGGTTGCCAAAATATAAATGGTCGTTTTTGAAGCGCGGTTGATGCGTGTTACTTATTGGGTTGCGCGTAAAAATCGCCTCAATGCACTTTTGAAAGATTCAAGCACAGACGCGAGATTGTTTTGGGTGGATGTAGAAGATGTGGATGTGGCGCTAGAAGAGATTAGGGTAAATTGGATTGAACCGCCGGTCGTACTACAACCAGCCATAAGACAGAGACGAATTGTATATGTTCCTGAAGTATATTCGGGACCCATGTAAAAGTTAAAACTCTCTGTGGAAAAACTTGAAACTCCGGTACCGCTTATTTGCCCGGTTGGCCAAACAATTTCTGTCCATGCATTAGTAACGCTTGTGCCCGTAGGGCAAGTGTACGTAACCGTCACCGTTTCTCCTGTCGTGTATTCTGTTTTGTTGCAGGGGGCGGGACTAGGCGATTACATTGCCAGGTGATTTTCCACCTCGTCTTGCCTATCTCTTGACATGCAGGCTCGTACGGAAAATCCTTTCAATTCCCGCACGCGAGTGAAGCAGTTCACTCGCTCCCCGAAAATATACAAAATGAAAATGCCCCGCAGGGGGCATCTCGTTTTGTATATTGCGGGGGCGGGAATTGAACCCGCTGTTTCGTGGTTATGAGCCACGCGACTTACCACTCGTCCTCCCCGCGATCGTTTACATTATCATAATATGAAAATGTTTAAAAATCAATTTTTTTAATTTAAAAACTACCTGTGGCGGTAGTTTTCACTTAGATGGTCTTACCAAGTTTTGTTTGGCATTGCCGCAATTCTTGTTCCAGTCGCACGGTCTCTGAAAGTTCAGTCTTCCATGCTGTGTACAGGTTTGCCGCGATCAGCATTGTCAAAAATGTGAGAATTGAAGCGGTATATATTGCCCGACGATCTTTTTTGCTGAACATGCCACTTTCTTGCGTATCGTCCATGCGCATGCCCACACATTCATTTCTACATACAATCATATACGCATAACTGGATGAGGGTCAAGAAGCGTTTTGTTTTTATGAGTTTTTGTGTTATTTTATTGATACTATGTGCCGGCGTAGCTCAGTTGGTCGCCGCCTCTGGCGGGATCCCGCTGAAAGCGGTGGTTAGAGCACAACACTTTTACCCTCACACCAAATTAACCATGTCGGGGTAGCTCAGTTGGTAGAGCGTGGGACTCATAAACCCAAGGTCGGCGGTTCAATCCCGCCCCCCGACACAGTTTGGTGTGAGAAAATGTAAAGTTGAGGTCGGAGAGCCCGACCTGTCCCGTAGTAGGTGCGGAGCACTTTACTACCGGGATCCTTGGCGCCGGCATTGTTCTGTACAAAGCGGGGGTGTAGCTCAGCTGGTTAGAGCGTTCGCCTGTCACGCGAAAGGTCGCGGGTTCAAGTCCCGTCACTCCCGCTTTGTATGGAACCACAGAAAATATCGCCGGCCCGTCCCGTAGCAAAACGAAGTTTCTGCTACTGGGATTCAAATCTGGTCATGCCCGCCTTGAATGGAGGTTTATATGTAAAAAATTATTATGTACAAAATAATTTGTAAAGAACTTACGGGTGAGGAGTGTGATTTTGAGGCGGTTGGTAGGACAACAGAAGAAGTGAAAAATAATTTCTATGCACACGGGGCTCAATCACCAATTCACAAAGAGGCATATGAAAACGTTACAGATGAAGATGCGGCGAAATTTGGAAAAGAAATTGATGAATATTTAATGCGCCAGCATTAATTTTTTGAATGGTTATACTTACGGCCGCACCATTTCGATACATCGAAGGGGTGCGGCTCGTTTCTCACGGAAAAGACATTGCATATAGACAAAGGAACACGTTTTTGCTACTTTGTTTTGAGAAAAACGTGATAAGAGGACCCTGTTTTGAACATTCAACTTGTAAATGAAGCCCGCGAAGCGGCAAAAACGACGCCCGCTTTTAAACGATTTTTCGCCCAGTGTTTTGGAAAGAAATTGTATCTGTGCCATGAGGGACCGGAAAAGCATGAAGGATGGAGCGGGCGCTTGCCGTTTTATCTCTTTTGGTGTTACTGCTGTCAGCATTGGGCCAAAAATTATCCGAATGGTTACCCGGAGCGTCAGCGTCTTCATTGTAGTTTCTGCAATGAGCGTTACAGCTTTGTACAATTACGGACGAAGTTTAAAATCATGGTTGGCTTTTTCGCGTTTATGTACCGAATGTTCAAAATGAGGAAACAATACAACGATACTCATGGTGGAGGAGTCGGTCCTTATTAGAATTAAAACATTTTTCTTATATAACCCTCGTCGAGCTTAGTTCATCGAGTTTTTGCTATATACAGTACAATAGAATACTATCAATGCGACTAAGCGTGACGCTGT
>CAYZKP010000022.1:6343-9482 GCA_964479245.1 uncultured Candidatus Saccharibacteria bacterium
GTAGAGCACGTTCTTGGTAAGAACGAGGTCTCCGGTTCAATCCCGGACAACGGCTTCATGGAAACACAAGTGCCATCAAAAAAAATATGGAGCATGGAACGAAGAGAGACCGTACAAAGTCTTGCCCTGCTTTTTATTATCGTATTGTTTGTTGCGCTCGGCTCTTTTTTTATTAGCATTGAAGAGTTACAATCGTTTGTGGCGCGCGCGGGATTGTGGGGACCGCTCTTACTCATATTGCTTAAAGCGTCAACGATTATATTTGCGCCGCTCTCCGGTTCTCCGCTTTACCCGCTTGCCGGAGTGTTGTTTGGTCCTGTCTACGGACTTATATATATAGTATTGGGGGATATGCTTGGTGCGGCTGTTTCTTTCATGATCAGTCGTATCTATGGAAAGAGTGTTGTTGAGCGATTTCTCTCAAAAAGTAATCTCGCGTTTCTTGATACGGCAATTTCATATATGGGGACGATTAAAGGCTTCATTATTACCCGAATTATTTTTAGCCCGCTTCCGGAAGTCGCAAGTTACGCCGCGGGACTCACGAAGTTGCGGTTTGTGCCATTTTTCATCATTCACTCAACGATTGGAGTTATTCCCGCCGCGATTCTTGTATGGTTTGGCGCAAGTCTCTCATTTGTTGAAAGTCCATGGGGCCTTTCCGCAATTCTTCTTGTCGGCTCCGTTGCCGCAGGAGTCGGCATGTTTATATTTTTCAAATTTGTACAGCCCAAAGCTGTTGCGGAAGCGAAAGAAGAGGCCCCTCTCGTTGATTGAACTCATTTTTTTAGTTATAAAATCATATAGTGCCACCTTAGCTCAGTTGGTAGAGCACAGCTTTCGTAAAGCTGGGGTCCGGAGTTCGATCCTCCGAGGTGGCTTTGGGGAACTTTTGGTCAACACTCGGTGTTGGCCAAATTCGTCATCAATCATTAATGCTTTAATAATCCCCGCCACGCTTAGCGCGGCGGGGATAACCTTGGTATTATATATAGATAATGCAACCTCTATTTAGAAAGGTCTGGACAGAAAAATCTATTCCCATTTTATTTGCGTGCATAGTTCTTTTAATACTCGGCATCATAATTTGGAATCAAAATCTTAAGGTGCATAGCGTAGATCAATCAAGTTTTATAATCACCTCTTTACAAAATGGCTCTTTGGTTGAGGCTGGGATATTGCAGTATGACTACCGTTTTACAACAAAAACTCTTTCTCTTACTCTCACATCAGAGCAGAAGAAAGAATTGAGAATACGGCTCACGCATAAAGACGGTGTCGTAGATTATGCGCACGTTGATTTTCTTGCACTTAAAATTGGAGAAAATGAAATATCTCCAGATGCAGTTACAAATGTAAACACAGGAGAGGACATCCTCCACAAAGTTTTCAAACTTGATAATGATGTGGTTGACGTTACCGGTCAAACCATAGAGGCGGTGTGGAAGAACGTTTCTGTGGGCGATGCGTTTTTGATAATGAACGCGCGGGAGGAGGTTTTAAAAACATTACCGGGGGTGCCGTTTAGGGTTCCAAAAAATCTTGATTTACATAATAAAGAAACCTTTTTAGAATATCGGTTAAAAAATAACGGAGGAATATTTGTTGATGGAAAAATTACTGCTGAGGATAATTTAGGGAAACCAGATTACACAGAATACATGATTGCCATCTCGGGACATCCCCCAGGTGTTACATATTTTTATATTAAAAACGATACACAATATCTGTATGTAACGGAGGATTTTACCGGCGACAATACGTTAGACAAAGAAGATTGGGCCGCAGTGTATATTTTTACAAGCGTAGGACTAAAAGAATTTGGAATTAAAAATGGGTATGGAACATCGGGGTATGTGTATACAGACACGGTTGCGTATCAGCATACAGTAACTGAATTTAAAATACCTCTCTCTGATTTATTTATAAATTAGTCCAGACAGCGTAATTAAAATAGCATTTCGATTATATGGAACTGGCGGAGGTGATGGCGATAGTGGTAGCGGTAGTCCCGGCGGAGCTGGCGCTGGTACTGGAGCGGGGGGCAGTGGTAGTGGTGCTGGTGGTGGCGGTGGAGACAACGCTGGCGGTGGTAGTAGCGGCTCTGGTGATAATGCTGGCGGTGGAGGGAGTGAAAGCGCCGCTGGTGAAGGTGGTCGCACGGGAGAAGCAACAGGACAAGGCTCTGCTGCTTCTGGTACCGCTGGACCGACTGGCGGTAGTCCAAGCGGTTCAGGTGACAACGAATCAGATCGCCAAGGACCGCAAAGTGCTGCGCCTGGCCCCACGGGTGAAATTAGCGGCCCGACTTCTCCTGGTGATGAAGCTAGTCGTCAAGGAGAACAAGCGGGCGATCCTTCGGCTGGTGACCCTGACAAAGCAGATACGAGAGGATCGCTTCGCGCGGGTACGCCGAGTGGTTTGCCGGCCGGCTCGTCATTTCGTGGTGATGTTAAGGCGGGTCCCGGCGTTGGTGTTGATATTGGAGAGCATCCAGGTATTGGTCCTTCTCCGACATTCAGTGGGCTTGGTATTGCTCGAGACCTCGCGGATCTTTTTGGCGGTATTGTTGATGGTATTACTGGCTTGTTTGGAGGGACAGAGCCAAGCATAGAAGATGTTGTTGGAAATCTTTCTGGTACGGAGACGGGACTTGATGATGTTTCTGACCTCGAAAGCAGGGCTTCAATTACTGCTGCTGAAGTTGCTGCTGTTGAGGCTACTCTTGCAGGACTTGTTGACCAAGTTGTTGAGGCTGCTCAAAATGCGCGGCTGAATCAGGCAGAGGCAGAACGAGCGGCGGTTGCTGCAGTAAGAGCTGGACGCGAACTCGGTTCTGTAAGTGCTTCTGTTGCTACTGATCGAGCAGTAAGTGCTGCTATTAGTGCTGTCCAAAATGCAGAAAACGCCCAGCAAGCTGCCCAAGAGGCCGCTGCTGTTGCTGCTGGTATTGGCTCTGATGCAGCAATGGCAGCGGCCTCAATTGCAGGCATTGCTGCTGATGATGCTTCGGCAGCAGCAGCGGCAGCAGCAGATGCTGCAAATATCGCCGATGCGGCAGCAGATGCTGCTGATGCCGCGAATAAATCAAGGAGGCAGGGAACGAGAACTGCCACTGACGGTTCTTCTTTCGCAAACA
>CAYZKP010000023.1:0-8269 GCA_964479245.1 uncultured Candidatus Saccharibacteria bacterium
AATCATACGGTCTGACAATATCGCCTCCGCAATCGTAGCTGAATCAGAAAAATATGATGCGATTGTGTTGCCCGCGGCGCGAGGCCGTATCACACAGGCAATTGGCATGGGATCTATTCCAGAACAGGTTGCAAAACGCTCAAAAAAGATTGTGCTCATGACAAAGGGACATCGCGGCGTCATTCAGCCCTTTTTTGATTACATACAATCAAGATTTTGAGCCCTCTTTACCTTTTTAAATATAGAAAAATCAAAAAAGAGCTGCCGAAACAGCTCTTTGCTTAAAATTTATTTAGGAAACCCCTATTTCTCACCATCGCGAATTGTCTGAAAGCTGTGCGGATGGCGGAGATTAAATTCTGTTATATGTTGTAGATACGCCGGATCAAACCCTTCTTTTCGAACTTGCTCCAAGAGCTCGCCAAACGCCGATGTATATTTTTCTTTTGTTGAGCATGATCGCCGAAGTGGATAATCTGCGACGATTCGCGCTCCTCGCCTTACAGAAGATCCTTCGCCGCGGCCATCAGAGTAATACTGTGAAAGAACCAAAAGCCGAGTACCGAGAAATGCCGCCTCTTCAAGATCGTGTGTTACAAAGAATATCGTAATTTTGTACTCTTCCCACAGCTCTAAAAGGAACATTTGCATATCCTCACGCGTGCCCGGGTCAAGCGCGCCAAACGGCTCATCCATAAGAAGAATTTGCGGTCTCATAATAAGGGCCTGGATCACCGCAGCCCTTTGCCGCATGCCGCCAGAAAGTTCATCGGGATACTTATGAGCATGTTCATGGAGCTGCACTTTTTTCAGAAACTCATACGCTTCGTCTAAAAATGCGTTTTTACGAAACGCCCACGTATAGGGAGAGCAGATAAGCCGTTTCCCGAGAAGCGTGTTCTCTAATACTGATAGATGCGGGAATAGAGAATATTTTTGGTACACGATACCCCGATTCTTATTTGGAAAACCAACAGGTTTCCCATTAATTAATACTTCTCCTCGCGTTGGACGTTCTTGCCCTAAGATAAGACGCAGGAGCGTAGATTTACCGCATCCAGACGGCCCTACCAATGTACAGAATTCTCCGGCTGCGACAGAAAGATCAACATCATCAAGCACTCGTTTTTCGCCATACTCTTGATCAACATCTTGAATGTGAAGCAAATTTTTTACTCGAAGCTCCATCGCTTTTTCGTGCATCAGAATCTCACTCTGCGGTTCGCACATACCATGCGAACCTCCACTCTGTAAGTTTACGAAGACACCAATCCAATGAAAAACCAAGAAAGGTAATCCATAATACATATGGAATAATGATCTCCATAGACAAGTACCGCCGCACAAGAAAGATGCGATACCCCAATCCATCTGTTGCGGCAATTGCTTCCGCAGCAATCAAGAACAGCCACGCCGCTCCAAGGGAAAGCCTCACCGCGTCAATGAGACGTGGGAAGACTTGCGGAAGTACAATTCTGTATACGACAGCAAGCTCTGATGCCCCGAGCGTGAGCGCTTTCACAATCTGCTCGCGAGGGATCTTTGCCGTTGCAAGCGTCATGTCGCGCGTTATCATACCCACGGTTCCAATAAAAATAAGAACAATCTTTGCGACTTCATCAATGCCAAACGTAATGAAAAGCATTGGAAGAAGCGCAAGCGGTGGAATGATAGAAAGAAACGTTACTACAGGTTGGCATAAAGAGCGCATCCCCGGAAAAAGTGCCATGTTTATTCCAACAAGTAATCCGACGAAAGCTGCCAAGAGAACTCCAGAGCCGATTCTCGTGAGACTCGCTTGCGTATCAGTCCATAGCAAATATTTATGAGTTCGCTTGTCTCGCGTAAAAGCAACAGAATCAATCGCGTGAGCCATTGTCGCAACTGAAGGAAGGAGCTTATCGGCAGGATTTGCCGCCAAACGAAAATCTGATGCAACAAGATAGGCGATGATAATCAAGAGAAACGGAAGAATCGCAAGCAGTGGGCGAAGACCGCGCCTCGGTTCAGCGTGTAATCCAAACAAATGCGGTATCTTCATTGTCCTCTCCTTGTAAAAAAGCCTCTCTTTTTTGTACTGAATGAAGAGAGGCCTGTAGGGGTCTTAGAGCCCGCCTACTGTAGCAAGCTCCATATATGTCGAATCAAACCGCAGCTTCACGTTTTTCGCATCACCCATGACCGAACCGTCAGAAAACTGGATGCCGACGAAGTCTTTCGTCTTTCCACCGTCCCCGTAAAGACCGTGGTCAAAACTGAACGTCCGCACAAATTCCATAGTTTTCTTGAGCTCCGCGGAACGCGTGAACATTACAGCCTGTTCCGGCTCGTAAAACATTGCCGTTGTCCGAAGCTGTGATTTCGCCTGCTCTAACGTAAGCGTTGGGCCAGATGAGGCCGCGATACACTGAAGCATTTTAAGACGTTCGTTCGTACCAGAACGACCACTCATAATCTTCATGGTTTCGTACCACGCTCCCGTGAGCGCCTTCTTAAAAGTTTCCGGCGCATCCGTCCTCACCACAAGCATATCGATGATTTCTCCGGGAATTTTTGAGGAATCAAACAACATCGTTGCTTTTGGATGGTTGCGAACCCCCATAAGCATTGGATTCCACGTGACGACGTGTTCAACTTCAGATTTCGTAAAAAATGCTTCAATGTCTAAATCAGAGGTATTCACAAACGTTACATCGCGTTCGGTCATGCCATTCATGGAAAGAGCCCGAGCAAACAGATAATGCGACACGGACAGCTCAACGCCATAGAGTTTTTTGCCGCGAAGATCTTTCATGGATTTTGCTTTCTTTGACACGATGCCATCATTACCATTTGAAAAATCGCCGACGACAAGAGCGGTTGAATCCTTCCCGCCAACGGCGGGAATGGTAAGCGCATCCATGTTTGTTACCGCAACGCCGTCAAAAGCGCCCGCGGTGTACGCATTAATTGATTCAATATACTCAAGAGGAGAACTCAGGTTAATCTCGATGCCATACTTATCTGCCCACTACTTGAAGATACCCATGGAATCGGCGCACGCAAGTGGTTCCCATCCGATGTAGTGCGACCACGCAAACCTGAAAGAATCCGCTGCAAAAACGGGCCCCGACATAAAAGAGCCCACGAGTAGAGTTGCAAGAAACTTGGTCGCTGTACGCATTAGCGTACCTCCGTAGTTGTCAAAGGCCCGAACTTGAGCCATATTTAATATACATAAAACAATAAAGATGTCAAGGGTTCGTTATGGTTCAATAGCTAGGGAACATCTTGGGGTAATTTGACAAAAAAACGCCCCTTACAATGTGTAGTGGGCGCGATGTTTGAAACATGAAATTATATCTTTCCAGATTCAAGTAATTCCTTTGCCGATTCTAATTCTTGGCGTTCTGTTGACGATATCTCTGGGTATGTGAGGCCAAGTGTTTCAAGTCGATCTGTAATGATGTCCGCAATCACCATATGAGTAAGCCATTTATTGTCTGCCGGAATAATAAACCACGGTGCCCATGGCATACTTGTTGCGCGAAGCATTTCCTCATACGCATACATATATACATCCCAGTATTCACGTTCGCGGACATCTTGCATTTTAAACTTCCAATTTTTCTTTGGATCGTTGATTCGATCAAGAAAACGTTTTTTTTGCTCCTCTTTAGAAACGTGCAAGAAAAATTTAAAGATAAGCGTGGGACAAGACGGATCATGTGCCAACCACTTTTCAAATTCGTTGATAATATGGAAACGATATTCCCAAACGTTTGCGGTCCTCTCCTCTGGCGTGAGAACTTTTTTTTGAGCTTTAAGAAATTCTCTATGCACACGTACAACTAACGTCTCTTCATAATATGAGCGATTAAATATTGCGATTTCACCAGCTTTCGGAAGCGCCTGCATCGGTCTAAAGAGAAATGGGTGTCTTAATTCTTCGTTAGTCGGAGCACGGAATGATCTTACCCAACATCCTTGGGGGTTAACTCCGCGCATAACATATTTAATAGCGCTATCTTTTCCTGCACCATCCATTGCTTGAAAAATTAAAAGAACACGGTAGGTCCGTGACGCCCATAAAACATCTTGAAGCTTGACCAGTTTCTTTACGTCATCTGCAAGTTTTTTTTGGGCTTTGTCTTTTTTGCCCTTTCCATATGTGCCGGTATATCCTGGGTCATGGTGAGCTAAAGTTGTGTGAGTGGTAGCAACAAATCGTTTATTGTCCACCTTGCCCGTCCTTTTATATCTACGTCAGAGATCCGTTCGTCTCAAAAATTAATACCACATAAATATTAAGAAGTAAACTTTTCGTAAAGAAAAAGCAGGCATGCGCCTGCTTCGCTCATATTTTTGTTCAACGCCTATCAGGCGATAACATCCGCGTCATCAAGGATCTTGAGTGTCCCTCGTGCACGATTACCAGCTTCAAGTTTCTTAATCGACTCCTCGCTCTTGGCGGCCATTTGATCAAATTCAATGATCTGCGCGGCCATCTTTGGAAGAGCTTCTCGGCGGTAGTTTGAAATATCGGCCAAGGCCTGATTCAAATCTTGAAATGCTTGCTTCAATTTCTCTGGATCAAGGCTCGCTGACGATGCATGTTTATGAACGTCAACACCGGTTTGTCTAAGTCGTGCGGCAGTTCCAGCTAAAAGATCAGAGGTAACTGTGTTTACTTTTTGGAGACTCTTGAGCACCAGCTCTTGATCATAGAGACCGAGAGCAATCGTTACCGCAATCTCAAGCGCCCGAAGTGTTACGTCATTTGCCCGACGAACACCACGAACGAGCTCCTTATTGTTCCGTATCAAAATTTCATACGCAATAACTCCCTGCTGACACGCAAGCAAAAGTTCTTGCCTGTCGCTGATTACCTGCTTTAACGGAAATAGAATTTCTTCCTGCAAGAAACCATACCGTGGATCATCCGTAAGAATATCGTTCTTAAGCTTCTCCTCAAGCCGGCTGTCAAGCAACATTAAAAGCGCGATGACTTCCCTCAGTTTGTGCGTGTCGCCGCGTAAATTCTTTTGATCCGCAAGAAGCGTCACGTTGTTGCGTTTGAGCGTTTCGGCTCCCGCATTGAGCGACTGCATAATACCGTCAATCACATTATCTGCCGTTTCATATTTCATAAAATATCGCTGGACAGGAGAACCGACCCACGGCAACATGCCAACGAGTTTTCCAAAACCTCCAACATTAAAACTGACATCGTTGGGATTCAATTCTTGAACCTGCATACTCAAATCAATAAGCGATTTCGCAACACCGTCACCCCCCTCAGACTTATCCTTGAATTCCTTGAGCGGCCGTCTAAGCATCGTGGTACGAGCGGAAGAACGTTTTGCGATATTTGCGCCCGCCTGTTCAATCGTTGCTTTCCACTGCTCTTTTTTCTCTTCATCGTCAGATTTTATTGAAAGCAAATCAGCCAAAAGTGCGTCTACCTTCTTTGAAATTTCTGGCGTTACGTCTTTCGTCACAGTCACCTCTGAAATGGGCACAAGTTCGCCCTTAACCTTCGCAACGTCAAGTTCCAAATTGAGCGCGGGCAATGTCTCCGCTTTTTGAGCTACGGCTACAGCAGTCTCTGGCAGCATTAGTCTTACCTCCAAGTTGGGTCTGCACCAAAAATCAAAGTGCTACGCAGACCTGAACACAGAATACACATGCATCAAAAAATGTCAAGTTTTCAATGGCACAGACAGTAAAAAAGCGGACAGAAACTGTCCGCTGTGCGATAATTTTTATTTTACTTAAAATCCTTAACGGTAAAATCTGGCGATTCTGCAAGAACAGATTCTAGACCTTCAAGCAGTTCTTTAAAATTACCTGCCTCCTTGTAAATAGTCCGTCCTGGCTGGTTTAAAGAATGATTCTTGCCGATGCAAAACCCCATTCCATGAACGATAACTGGAGAACGAGTAATCATTTCTTCCACAACGTGATTGAGCGTCGAGGTGTCGCCCGCTTCACCGTCTGTCAGCAATACGACATGATATTCACCATATCCCAACTGCCGTTGTGCTTGCTCTGTCAACTTTTTATATGCGAGCCGAGTTGCTTCCCCTAATGGGGTACCGCTATCAGCAAGTGTCGCATTAATTTCTTTTTTCAATGCGTCACGATTGTTAACGCCGAGCACGACACGCTCTATAATTCCGCGGCTGTCAAACGTGATTAAACCAATGTTATCTTCGGGAGGGACTTTATCAATAAACGCAGTCGCGGCACCTTTTGCAACGACAGTCTTTGATTCCCTTCTATCGCTCTTGCATGCAGAGTCACGCATACTACCCGAGCCGTCAAGAACGAGCATATAATTTCTCGCGGATTTATCTTTGGCGAGCTCAACAGTATCCGTGGCAGGAGGCCACACCATGACGTTTGAAGCACTTTTTTGGGAATTTCCCTGAGAAGATGAGGCTGTCGTAGACTGTTGATTATTTTTCTGCTTGGTTGCGCTACTCCCCGCGTCGTCACATGAAGCAAGGAGCAGTAATGTTACAGGGATTGTAGCAATACGTAACAATCGTGTGGGAAATCTCATGTACCGATACTCCCCTTGCGCCACGCGCATCACTTACTGTGCCTTAAATACGGCGGCTTCAGCTTCAACGTTAATGATCTGAAATTCTACTCGCATGTTATCGAGCCACTGTTGTTCCGTCTGCGGCGCACACGGATCATTGCCACACACACCATTTTTTGGTTTCATAATACCGTGTCCGACGATTGCAAACTGTGTCGGATCAAGCGTAATGCCTTTTGATTGTGCATACGCAACGACGCTATCGCGAACTTCGTTCGCTCGCGAAAGACTTAAATTCAAGGCAGCTTGTTTGATACGCCGTAGCGCAACTTCCGGAGTTTTTTGACCATTTTTTGCATCTAGATATCCCTTGGGATCAGTGTGCCCTTCAACGGTGATACTCGCACCGCCACAACTTGCCGCAAGATCAATCACGCGATCAAATTCAGATTTATACGAAGTAGCATCAAACGTCTTTTGGTTGGGTTTAAAAAAGACTGCAAATGAAAATAGAGCTCCCTCATTGAGAGTATCTTGCTGTTGGCGCTTTTTGACAACGCGGTCCACCGCGGCACTGTCAAATCGAGGCGCTTCAACTCCTGACGTATCGGTAAGCCCCGCTTTAAAAACATTGTAATCAAACCGAGCATGATCAAGCGCCACTTTCCCATTGAGAAGTCCGAGTGCGATAAACGCAGTCTGCGCATCTTCGGTCAATCGTGAAAAATTACGCGGGTAATTCGGGTCGCCAAAAAATTTGACGTTACCGGCCCATCCAACAAATTTCGCATCGCCGTACATGCCAATCGCGTCAGCGGTCGCCTGCGGACTATCAAGCAAAATATCGGCCCCTGCAGAAATCATCTGCTGAAATTCTGCAGAACGAGTATCTTTTGCTTTCACGAGCGCGGCAAGTTGTTCATTCGCGACCATAAGGCCGTGAACAAACTTTTCCACCTTACTCCGATTGGCATTCAAATAATCCGTACGAACAGCATACACGTCGGAAATGACATTCGCGGCCATTTTCGTTGAAAGAAGAATCGCGGCACCACGAACTGAATCTTCACCGCCAGTACCAACAGCACCACCCGAGGTAAGTGCCAATGCGTCTGGGATAATCGCGAAAACCGCAGCGATATTTTGATTTGTCCGAAATGCTTTTGCGGGCGTATCGCCCTCAAAACCCACAAGATCTTTTGTCCATACAATCGTAACGTCGTTCATTGAGAGTCCGGCGTCTGTCAAAATGGTTGTCATATAATCAACGTGAGGACCATAGGCCTGAACAGCAATAGTCTTACTCCTCAAATCTGCTGGCTTTTTCACGCCCTCACGAACGACAAGCGCGTCACCGCCAACAGACCATGTCATCTGATAGACAACTTTCATTTCAGTGCGCGGATCACGATTTGTAACTTCCGCCGCCATATTGATCATACCCAAAGTGCCGCGCACATAAGGCGAATCGCACTTGAGATATGCTTCAAGTTGTTTTGCGAAAACATCTTCACGAAATAGCTTAAGCTTTAAACCTTCCCTCTCAAAAATACTTCCCCGTGCTGTTTCGCGATTGTTTCCATTCGCATACACTGTCGCTAAATCCCCGCCCCACGTGATAAGCGGCACTTTCGCTTCGTTTACTGATTTGCACTCTTGAACTGCTGTCCGCACCACCTGAGATAGCGGAGGTGATTGCGCCGCCTCTGCGGAAACTCCAAAAAAAAGTCCGACTGCAAA
>CAYZKP010000023.1:8279-9244 GCA_964479245.1 uncultured Candidatus Saccharibacteria bacterium
CTCTTCATTCCGTGTCTCCCGTATCACCGTGACAAAGAGCAAGCCACCATGGCTTTGCCGTTCTGAGTATATACATATGTATTTCTAAATGTCAAGAGCGTGTGGTACTGTACACGTTACTTTTCGCAATACGCTTGTGTCAAAAGAAAAAGGTGGAAGCTATACTTCCACCTTGTGTACATTGTTATTATGACGATGAACTATTATATTGAGGTGCCCGCTTGGCGAGCTCCATCAATTCTTTCATCGCGTCCTCAACATCCATTGTCGCCTTGCCGTCTGATTGAATTTTTGAAACAGCAACCGCCGTGTTATCAAGAGTGGTCATTGCCTCTTCGTTCAAAGCCAGCAGTTCTGTAACCCTTTGCTGCGTTTCTGAATGAAGCTTCAGCCGCTCTTTCAGAGTTGCACATTCTCGTTGATTGTTTTCATCCGGATGTCTTTCGCATTCCCTAAGACGCTTTTGAAGGCGCGCCGAATCAATAGCTTCTACACTTCGGAGCGCGACAGCAACATCTTTCAGATTATCAACGGCTCCTTTGTAGACCTGCTCTGCGGTCCCTAAATAACGTCCGTATGTAAGTTCTCCCTGCTTAAAGCGCATCGCAAGCACGCGCTCAAGACTTTCAAACTTTTCACGTAATTGCGCGAGCTGTTCAACTCCTTGTTTCAATTCAAGTTCTGTAAGCTCTTGCTTCAGAAACTCAACGGTTTGAGAAACTTGCTCTTGAAGCATGCGTCTCAGTGATTCCGTGTATTGTAGTTTTAACGTTTCTCCACGTACAAAATAATTAACCACCCATGAGCCAGCGCCAAGAAACACGGAACCGCCGGCCACATACGCTAAAAACATCGGAACATCAACCAATAAAAGAGCTACTCCTGCGATAAGACCTGCAACAACGGGATATACCGTAAACGGACTATTGAGCGCTTTTTTCTCTACTGCTTTTTTAATAGAACTC
>CAYZKP010000024.1:0-450 GCA_964479245.1 uncultured Candidatus Saccharibacteria bacterium
GAGCAGAGCAAAACCCCTCGAGAGAGGGGTTTATGCGTGTTTTGAAAACCATATATCCGAGCGACCTTAGTAGTCCATGCCGCCGCCCATTCCCCCGCCCATGCCGCTCATATCAGGCATACCGCCTCCTCCTTCTTTTTCTTCTTTTGGCTCTTCTGCGATTGCGGCGCCGGTCGTAAGAAGCATCGCTGCTGCAGAGGCAGCATTTTGAAGACATGTCCGTGTTACCTTGACTGGATCAATAATACCAGCAAGAACCATATCAGGGATAATTTCATCTTTTGCCGCATCGTACCCGACATTACCTTTTCCTTTCATGACTTTTTCAACAACAACAGAACCGTCGTCTTTCCCCGCGTTCACCGCAATTTGTCGAATCTGTAACTCCGCCGCCTCACACACATACGCAAACTCATCTTGAACTACTCACTCAAACTTTATATGTGTAGC